>NZ_LNCE01000168.1:0-2218 GCF_001445815.1 Janthinobacterium sp. Ant5-2-1
CGGTATTTCTGGTACCATCAGCGGCGAGTATGTCGTAGAGACGAATGCTCCCGAAGTCGCTGACGACTACTTAGCCGGGCAGATCATCCTCACTGATGCCCGGAAAATAGTCGAAAGCCTGTTTTGCAGCACGGTCTAAGCTAAGACCGCCGGACTTATGTTCGACTAGCAGCATGCCTTTCCATAGCATGTCAATAAAACCGTGGGCGCCGTCACCGATGCCGACCGACCGGCTTGCTTCCGTATGGCTATATCCTTGATCTAGTACCAGGCATGCCGCCTGCTGTTTAAACTCAGGGGAAAACGTACTTCTTTACTTGCTCATCAAACACTTCTCCATGACGAACATTCTCGCCTAAATCAGTGTCCCGGTCCATTAAACCACTACACTTCGAAAGATTTGTGAAGCACAGAAAGCGAGTTTCCCCGACCTGGTTGATGACGTTCGACCAAGATCGCTACAGTGTTCCAGCCACGTTCGCTAATCGGCCGATCAGCATCAAGGCCTACTCCGATCGCCTCGTCTTCGTGGCCGACGGCAACATCATCACCGAGCATGTCTGCGACATTACGCGTGACCATGTGCCTGGCGGAAACATCTTCAATTCGTGCCACTATTTGGCTATTCTTCATCGCAAGCCACGCAGGACTGCTCAAACCGGAAACCACCGAGCGCGAGGTCCGGTCTTTGGCATATCAAATAAAGGTCGCGAGGTTGCCTCTATACAGAGACTTAAACGGCTTTGACTTCTCGTGCAACGAGGTGGATGAGACTTCGACCAGGCAGCTCTATCGCTCTGACTACCCGAAATCAGCCACGAACGTCATTTTGGTGGGTGGACCGGGGACGGGGAAGACGCACTTGGTGAACGCCATCCGTACTCAAGCGATCGAGCAGCACAATTGCCGCGTCCGATACTTTTTGAGAGTGGAGCTATAGCACTATATTAGCGGACGCGCTTCTCGCAGCGGGAGAGAAAAGTCTATTGACTTTTCTATATTATTCGGTAACCTCCAACAACCACTCATAATTACCAAGCCCATAAGCGCACACTGTACCATGGACTTCGACAATCCGTAACATGCATTTTTTCTTGGCATATCTCCAGACGTAGACTCTAATTTAGCCTTACAAGCTAAAATATATATCGAAAAACTTCTTCAATTACAATACCTATTACAGATATTGCCTAGTACGGACCGCATAAAATTTTCGACAAGCATCACCAAAAGCTTGAAATAAATGCACAGAGTGTGAACTTTGAGAAGCTTGCCATTCAGGATGCCACTGAACTGCAAGAGTAAATTGCGAGAATGTGGGGAAATGAATCGCTTCTATCATACCATTTTCTGCGTAAGCCAACGGCTCTAGACCACGTCCTAGTCTACCAATTCTCTCACTGCATAACGAGCGGACCTGAAACTGTTCTTGATTCAACAGTTGTGCAAACCAAGTGTTTGATACTAACTGTACATTGTAAATATCGGTGTATCGTTCCTCCAAAAGAATTTTTCCCTTTTTATTCTTATGTTCAGAAGTAGATTTTGTATTCTGGGTCCGATGAATATCACCACCGAAAGCTATGTTTAATTCGTGCATACCACGACAAATACCAAAGATGGGAATGCCATTTTTTAGCGCCATACGGATCAACAATATATCAAAGAGATCACGTTGTAGATCTTGGTTTTTATTCGATGAACTATTTTTTTGGCCATAAAGGGTGGGATCAATATTGCTGCTAGCACCTGTGATATAAATGCCATCGATCATCGATAAGTATTGTTCAATATGAGTGCTACCAAAACAAGTCGGAGCTAATAAGGGCAAACAGCCAGAAATTTCAACCAGCGCACGTAGGTAATCTTTTGTGACGAGTTGGCAATCAAGACCTTCACATTCTTGTGTTTCTAACGGCACTAAGACGACAGGTCTATGTTGCCTTTCCGATTTGAGTTTAATGTTATTGTGAGACATAAATTACCTTATCGGATGCGCTGTTTCGAAAATATATAGAATTGGATGCAACAGCCAAATGCAGCACAATTGTCGTTCAAATGTGCCATACATGTCAGAAAATAATGAATTTCCTGTCGTTTTCTCAGAAATATAGATAATGCAAAAAAATGTTAAAATTTAATCATTTGAATTTAAAAAAATTTCAAAAATAAAAAATAAAAATAAAAATAAAATATTTAACATTACAATATAGAAAAA
>NZ_LNCE01000169.1:0-5991 GCF_001445815.1 Janthinobacterium sp. Ant5-2-1
GAAAACAATGCAGGAACCCTGAGTTTCGACGTGGCGAACGACAGCCGCGAAGCCAATGCCATGTCCGGCACGCTGCGCGCACTGGTCAACAACATGGTTGTTGGCGTCACCAAGGGTTTCGAGAAAAAGCTGAACCTGGTAGGCGTGGGTTACAAGGCGCAAGCTCAAGGCGACAAGTTGAATCTGTCCCTGGGTTTCTCGCACCCTGTAGTGCATGACATGCCAGCTGGCGTTACCTGCGCAACACCAACCCCGACCGAGATCCTGATTAAAGGTATCGACCGTCAACAGGTTGGCCAGGTAGCCGCTGAAGTTCGTGCTTACCGCGCTCCTGAGCCTTATAAAGGCAAGGGCGTTCGCTATGCGGACGAAGTGGTTAAGCTTAAAGAAACCAAGAAGAAGTAATTAGGGGCTGACGATGGATAAGAAAGAATCACGGCTTCGCCGCGGACGCCAAACCCGCATCAAGATTGCGGAATTGAAAGTAAATCGCTTGTCGGTGCATCGCACCAACCTGCACATTTACGCCAACCTGATCAGCCCGGACGCTAAAGTCCTGGTTTCGGCCTCGACGGCTGAAGCGGAAGTTCGCGCTGAACTGGCAGGCCAATCCGGCAAAGGCGGCAATGCCGCTGCTGCAGCCTTGATCGGCAAGCGCGTCGCTGAAAAAGCGTTGAAAGCAGGGATTACCGAAGTTGCGTTTGACCGCTCCGGTTTCCGTTACCACGGCCGTGTGAAAGCGTTGGCAGAAGCCGCACGCGAAGCCGGTCTGAAGTTCTAAGGATCAATCATGGCAAAAATGCAAGCAAAAATGCAAAGCGACAAGCCGGATGATGGCATGCGCGAAAAAATGATCGCGATCAACCGCGTGACCAAAGTGGTCAAGGGTGGTCGTATCATGGGTTTCGCCGCGCTGACCGTAGTTGGTGATGGCGATGGCCGCGTCGGCATGGGCAAGGGCAAATCGAAAGAAGTGCCAGTTGGCGTGCAGAAGGCAATGGAAGAAGCCCGTCGCAACCTGATCAAAGTGCCGCTCAAAAACGGTACCTTGCATCACACGGTTGTTGGTCGTCACGGCGCCTCCAAGGTCCTGATGAACCCAGCTAAGCCGGGTACTGGCGTTATCGCTGGTGGCGCAATGCGCGCTATCTTCGAAGTGATGGGCGTGACGGACGTGGTGGCGAAATCCACCGGTTCGAACAACCCGTACAACCTGGTACGCGCTACGCTGGACGGCCTGTCGAAAATGAGCACTGCTTCCGATATCGCTGCCAAACGCGGCAAGTCGGTCGAAGACATTCTGGCTTAAGGTGGACAAAATGACAAACACAGTCAAAGTGCAATTGGTCAAGGGCTTGATCGGTACGCGCGAATCGCATCGCGCTACCGTGCGCGGTCTGGGTCTGCGTCGTGTAAATTCGGTTTCCGAATTGCAAGACACCCCATCCGTACGCGGCATGATCAATAAAGTATCGTATCTCGTTAAAGTTGTCGGGTAAGCCTTCGGGCTTACACGAACGGAGCAAATCATGGAATTGAATACTATTGCACCAGCCGAAGGCGCTAAGCACTACAAGCGTCGCGTCGGTCGCGGTATCGGCTCCGGCCTGGGTAAAACCTCGGGTCGTGGTCACAAAGGTCAGAAATCGCGTTCGGGCGGCTTTCATAAAGTCGGTTTCGAAGGCGGTCAGATGCCTCTGCAACGCCGTCTGCCTAAGCGCGGTTTCAAATCGATGCACGCAACCTTCAAAGCTGAAGTGCGCCTGTCCGATCTGAACAACCTGGCTGTTGGCGATGTCGACATTCTGGTCTTGAAGCAAGCTGGCGTTCTGGGCGTGTTGGCCCGTGACGTGCGCGTGATCTTGTCCGGCGAAATCACCAAAGCGGTGAATTTGAAGGGCTTGAAAGTGTCCGCTGGCGCGAAAGCAGCCATCGAAGCAGCCGGCGGCTCGGTAGCCTGAGTTGACCGCTAACAGCTTGATCGGAGCGAAAATTGGCGACTAATCCACAACTTGCTAAAAGTGCAGCGGCCGGTTTCCCTTGGGGACGGCTCTGGTTTTTGCTTGGCGCATTGGTGGTTTATCGTATCGGTGCTCACGTCCCGGTTCCCGGGATTGACCCGACACAATTAGCCTCGCTGTTCAAGGAGCACGAAGGCGGCGTCCTGGGCATGTTCAACATGTTCTCGGGCGGTGCCTTGTCTCGTTTTACAGTGTTTGCGCTGGGTATCATGCCTTATATCTCGGCCTCGATCATCATGCAATTGCTGTCGATCGTGTCACCGCAGATGGAAGCGTTGAAAAAAGAAGGCGAAGCAGGTCGTCGCAAGATCACCCAGTACACCCGGTATTTCACGGTTGCCCTGGCACTGTTCCAAGCGTTAGGCATTGCAGTCGCACTGGAGTCGCAAGCTGGTCTGGTGTTGGAACCTGGTCTTGCATTCCGCTTCGTGACGGTCGTCACTTTGTTGACCGGAACAATGTTTTTGATGTGGTTGGGTGAGCAAATTACCGAGCGTGGCTTGGGGAATGGCATCTCGATCATCATTTTTGCCGGGATTGCAGCAGGTCTGCCGTCGGCGTTGGGTGGCTTGTTCACTCAGGTGTCGAATGGTTCGATCGGCAGCTTCAGCGCGATTTTCATCGTGATCCTGGTAGCACTGGTAACGTACTTCGTTGTATTCGTCGAACGTGGTCAGCGCAAAATATTGGTCAATTACGCGAAGCGCCAGGTAGGCAACAAGATTTATGGCGGTCAAACCAGCCATTTGCCGTTGAAGCTGAACATGGCCGGCGTGATCCCGCCGATCTTTGCTTCTTCGATCATCTTGTTCCCGGCCACTATCGTGGACTGGTTTTCAAAGGGCGCCGACAACGCTAACCCTGCGGTGCGGTTCTTGAAAGATTTGGCAGCATCGATGGGGCCTGGTGAGCCTATCCATGCGCTGTTGTACGCAGTGGCGATCGTGTTTTTCTGTTTCTTCTATACAGCGCTGGTCTTTAACAGCAAGGAAACAGCGGATAACTTGAAGAAAAGCGGTGCGTTCATTCCCGGGATTCGTCCAGGCGAGCAGACAGCCCGTTACATCGACAAGATCCTGACACGCTTGACACTTGCCGGCGCAGTCTACATCACCCTGGTGTGTTTATTGCCGGAATTTATGCAAGCCCAGTGGAAAGTACCATTCTATTTCGGCGGTACTTCTTTATTGATTATTGTAGTTGTCACCATGGATTTCATGGCGCAAGTACAGAACTACGTGATGTCGCAGCAATATGATTCGCTGCTGCGCAAAGCAAATTTCAAGGGCGGAATTCCGACGCGTTAAGCGCGGTAAACATACCGAATGGCAAAAGACGACGTCATACAGATGCAGGGCGAGATTCTTGAGAATCTCCCAAATGCAACATTTCGAGTGAAGCTGGAGAACGGACACGTGGTGCTCGGGCATATTTCAGGTAAAATGCGGATGAACTATATTCGCATTCTCCCTGGAGACAAGGTGACGGTGGAGTTAACGCCGTACGACCTGAGCCGAGCCCGCATTGTGTTCCGTACCAAGTAACACACTGAATCAAACCAAAGAAGCGAAAGAAAGAGCCCAAAAATGAAAGTTCTCGCATCAGTCAAGCGGATCTGCCGCAACTGCAAGATCATCAAGCGCAAAGGCGTAGTCCGCGTTATCTGCGTGGAACCACGTCACAAGCAGCGTCAAGGTTAATCGAGGAATAACAAATGGCACGTATTGCAGGGGTTAATATCCCAAATCATCAGCATACCGTTATCGGCCTGACGGCCATCTACGGTGTGGGCCGTCCACGCGCAGAGAAAATCTGTGCATCGACCGGTGTAGCAACCAACAAAAAGATCAAAGATCTGGATGACAGCGAACTGGAAAAGCTGCGCGATGAAGTAGGTAAATTCATCGTCGAAGGCGATCTGCGTCGTGAACTGTCCATGAACATCAAGCGTTTGATGGATCTGGGTTGCTACCGCGGCATGCGTCATCGTAAGGGTCTGCCTTGCCGTGGCCAGCGTACGCGTACGAACGCACGTACCCGCAAGGGACCGCGTAAAGCCGCTCAATCGCTGAAAAAATAATCCGCTAGGGAATAATTATGGCTAAGTCGCAAAATAACGCCGCATCAGCACGCGTGCGTAAAAAAGTTAAAAAGAACGTCGCTGAAGGCATCGCACATGTCCACGCATCGTTCAATAACACCATCATTACCATCACCGATCGTCAAGGCAATGCCTTGTCGTGGGCTACCTCCGGCGGTGCAGGCTTCAAGGGTTCGCGTAAATCGACCCCGTTCGCAGCGCAGGTCGCCGCGGAAGCCGCTGGTAAAGTGGCTGTTGAGTGTGGCGTAAAGAACCTGGAAGTACGTATCAAGGGCCCAGGTCCTGGTCGTGAATCCGCCGTTCGCGCGCTGAACAACCTGGGCATCAAGATCACCGAGATCCAGGACGTGACGCCGGTACCGCACAACGGTTGCCGTCCACCGAAACGTCGTCGTATCTAAGATAGTGTTGCAGAGGGCGCTTCGGCGCCAGCTGCTTTGCTGTCTGTTGTAACTCAGTACAGTTGTGTGAAAACGCTGGAGCAGGGAGCCGGAAACGGTTATACTGCCCGGCTGTTCTTGCCTGTCAAATCCTGTTTGACGGGTTTTTCGTTTTCAGCCACCGTCTGATTGAAACCAAATCAGACTAGCGCCTAACCGCATCAGTGTGTTTGATCATGCATGTGGCTGGGGCGTTATCATTTAAAAAAAGGAAGTATCGTGGCACGTTATATCGGACCTAAAGCAAAACTTTCCCGCCGTGAAGGTACAGACCTGTTCCTGAAGAGCGCACGTCGCTCGCTGGACAGCAAGTGCAAACTGGACGTCAAGCCAGGCCAGCACGGTGTCAAATCCGGCGCCCGCACCTCGGACTACGGTAACCAACTGCGCGAAAAGCAAAAAGTCAAGCGCATGTACGGCGTGCTGGAACGTCAATTCCGCCGCTACTTCGCTGAAGCAGACCGTCGTAAAGGCAACACCGGCGAAACGCTGTTGAAGTTGCTGGAAACGCGTCTGGACAACGTTTGCTACCGCATGGGCTTTGGCTCGACCCGCGCTGAAGCGCGTCAATTGGTCAGCCACAAAGCGTTCACCGTGAACGGTATCGTTGTCAACATCGCTTCGTACGCAGTCAAAGTTGGCGACATCGTTGCTGTTCGTGAAAAATCGAAAAAGCAAGTGCGTATCGTTGAAGCACTGTCGCTGGCTGAGCAAGTTGGTATGCCTAGCTGGGTTTCGGTTGATGCCAAGAAAATGGAAGGTACCTTCAAGTCCCTGCCAGAGCGTAACGAAATCGCTAACGACGTCAACGAATCGCTGATCGTCGAGCTGTACTCGCGTTAATAGTAGTCAGTAGCAAGATCTCCGCCCACTTTGCTTTTGTAAAGTGGGCGTTTCACTAATGCCATCAGCCTTATCGGTGTAATGAGCCGAGGGTATTGAAAAGGACATTTCATGCAAAACAGTTTGTTGAAGCCACGTATTATCGATGTTGAAGCTCTCGGTGCAGGTCACGCCAAAGTCGTGATGGAACCGTTCGAGCGCGGCTATGGCCACACATTGGGTAACGCGTTGCGCCGCGTTCTGCTGTCGTCGATGGTAGGCTACGCGCCGACCGAAGTGACGATCGCTGGCGTCGTCCACGAATATTCCTCCCTCGATGGCGTGCAAGAAGACGTCGTCGATCTGTTGCTGAACTTGAAGGGTGTGGTTTTCAAAGTCCACAACCGCGATTCGGTAACCCTGACCCTGAAAAAAGAAGGCGAAGGCGCGATCCTGGCCTCCGACATCGACCTGCCGCATGACGTCGAACTGATCAACCCTGACCACGTGATCGCCCACCTGACCGCTGGTGGCAAGCTGGACATGCAGATCAAGGTTGAAAAAGGCCGCGGCTACGTTCCTGGTAACGTGCGTCGCCTGTCGGAAG
>NZ_LNCE01000017.1:0-24357 GCF_001445815.1 Janthinobacterium sp. Ant5-2-1
CCCGGATTCTGCCTCAGGCTAGAAGTAACACCAGCCTTTTGCTTATTTGGCCCCCAGCAACGGCGCCAGCCGCGGCCAGATATTCCTCAAAATCGTCGGATGCGCCTGCGCATTCGGGTGCATGCGGTCGGCCTGGAAAAGCTGCGGTTGATCGGCGATGCCTTCGAACATGAAGGGGACGAGCGGCGCCTTCCATTCCTTGGCCAGCTTGCCGTACACGCCATAAAACTGCTCGCCATAGGCGCGGCCATAGTTGGGCGGCATGCGCATGCCCACCAGCACCACTTGCGCGCCCGATTTTTTGGCCGCGTCACCCATGGCGCGCAGATTCGCTTCGGCGGCCGCCACGGGCAAGCCGCGCAAGCCGTCGTTGGCGCCCAGTTCGATCAGCACGACGTCGGGCTGGTGCTTGGCCAGCAGGGCGGGCAGGCGCGCGCGGCCGCCGCTGGTGGTCTCGCCGCTGATGCTGGCGTTGACGATGCGCGTGTCGTTCTTTTGCGCTTGCAGCCGCTGTTCCAGCAGCGCCACCCAGCCCGTGCCCCGCGCCAGCCCATACTCGGCCGAGAGACTATCGCCGAGCACCAGCAGCGTTTTTGGTGCAGAATAGGCGTTCGTCATGCTCGATACCAGCAGCAGGGCTGCCGCAGGAAGCAAGGACAGGGTGCGCCGCCGCATGCGGCTGCTGCCCTCGACACTTATTTGTTCACGAAATTTTTTAAGATAGATCAGCATGCCCGAATTCCCTAAAGCGACTTCCACCAGTTTTCTCCCGTCCGACGCAGCGGCCCAGCGGCCCGCCGCACCCAACAGCCAAAATGCCCAGCCGGCCATCGAAGTGGTCCAGCTGGCCAAGCGCGTACCCGATGCCGATGGTGAGCTGACCATCCTGCATCAAGTCGATTTTACCGTGCAAACGGCGGAGACGCTGGCCATCGTCGGCGCTTCCGGTTCCGGCAAGTCCACCTTGCTGGGTTTGCTGGCGGGACTGGACACACCCAGCGAGGGCAAGGTCATCCTCGACGGCGCCGATATCTTCGCCCTTGACGAAGACGGCCGCGCCGGGTTTCGCAAGGAAAAGCTCGGTTTCGTGTTCCAGTCTTTCCAGCTGCTGGCCCATCTGACGGCGTTGGAAAACGTCATGCTGCCGCTGGAATTGCGCGGCGACCCCGATGCGAAGGAAAAGGCGCAAGCCATGCTGGGGAGAGTGAACCTTGGCAGCCGCCTGAAGCACTATCCGAAATACCTGTCCGGCGGCGAGCAGCAGCGCGTTGCGCTGGCGCGCGCGTTCGTCACGGAGCCGCCGCTGCTGTTCGCCGATGAACCGACGGGCAGCCTTGATGCGGCCACCGGCGAGGCCGTGATCCAGCTGATGTTCGAGCTGAACCGCGAACGCGGCTCCACCCTGGTGCTCGTCACGCATGACAGTTCGATTGCGGCCCGTTGCGGGCGGACGATTACGATTGCGGCCGGCCGATTGGTGTGATTACTGGTGGTGATTGTCGGATTACGCGTGCCGCTAATCCGACCTACCCGACCTCCGAGGTGTCGCTTGGATTAGCGCAGCGTAATCCAACACAAGCGCACCAACTGCCTATGCCGACAAGGCATTGATCAACCTGCGTATCGCGGGGATCAATTCCCCCGCCGTCAGGCCTATCGGGCCGCCGCCTGCCGCTGCCAGCGCATCGGCCGCCGCGCCATGCAGCCACACGGCGCCTATCGCCGCTTCCCACTCCGGCCAGCCCTGCGCCAGCAGGCTGCCGCACAGGCCGGATAACACGTCGCCCGTGCCGGCCGTCGCCAGCGCGGGGCCGCCCGTGTTGTTGACGACGACCTGGCCGTCGGGCGCGGCGATCACCGTGCCCGAACCTTTCAATACCACGATGACGCCCAGCTGCGTGGCCAGCTGGCGCGCCGCACTCAGGCGGTCGGCCTGTACCTCGGCCACCGTCATGTCGAGCAAACGCGCCGCTTCCAGCGGGTGCGGCGTCAAGATCGTCGCCCCCGCGCCCGTGCGCACGGCCAGCGCCGATTGCAGTTCCGGTTCGGCCGCCATCAGGTTCAGCGCGTCCGCGTCCAGCAGCAGCGGGCTGTCGCTGTCAATCGCACGTTGCAGCAGCTCCACCGTGCCGGTCTTGTCGCCGAGGCCGGGCCCAGCCACCAGCGCGGCAAAGTGCAGGCCCGAGAAATCCACGTCCCTGGCGTGCCGGCACATCAGCTCCGGCTGGCCGCTGTCGAAGGCGGGCGGCGCATCGGGAAACGCGATGTAGACTCTTCCCGCGCCCGCATGCAGGGCCGTGCGGGCCGCCAGGATGGGCGCGCCCGCCATGCCTTGTGCGCCGCCGATGATGGCCACGCTGCCGTAGCTGCCCTTGTGCGTGTTTTGCCGGCGCGGCTGCAGCTGGCGCGCGAACAGGTGCAGGCCGCCCAACTGGGCCCTGACGGGCGGCAGCAGGGAGGGATCGATGGCCAGTTCCGCCACTTCCACGTCCCCCGCATGGTCGCGGCCATTCGCCGTGTGCAGGCCCGGCTTGTCGCCGATGAAGGTGAGCGTATGCGTGGCGCGAATGGCGACGCCGTCGATGGCGCCCGTGTCCGCGTGCAGGCCGCTGGGCACGTCGAGCGCCAGCACGGGGCAATCGAGGTTGTTGACCAGCTGCGCCATGTCGCGGCATTCGCCGTCTAAGGGACGCGATGCGCCGATGCCGAACAGGCCATCGATGACGAGGTGCCATGGCGCCGCGCCCACTGCCGCCGAGGCCATGGAGGTTGCCGCTTCCATCAAGCGCGCGGCGCTGTTGCGCGCGCGGCTCAGCGCCTGTTCGCGTTCGGGCGACGTGGCTTGCGCCTCGGGGGCCAGCCAGACGAGCACCTCGGTGCCGCTGCCGGCCAGGTGCGCGGCCGCTTCCAGCGCGTCGCCGCCGTTGTCGCCCGGGCCGGCCAGCACCAGGACGCGCCGGTGGCCGTCGTCGTCGCCATCCTCCTGGGCGTGCAGCAGCTTCAGGGCGGCACTGGCGGCGGCCTGGCCCGCGCGCTGCATCAGCAGCCCTTGCGGCAGGTCGCGCATGGCTGCTTGTTCGATGGCGCGCAGTTCGGCGATGGAGTACAGCGGTGTGGAAGAGTCGATCAGGGGCATGGGGCGTGTTCCGTTAGTCAGCATGTCTTCAACATAAGGCCGAAGCGGGTGAAAGGCAAGGCGCGCACGCCTGCGGTGCGCCGTAAATTGTGCGGCTACAATAGCCATCTCACATAAGTGCGGGGGCAAGGCGATGGATTGGCAATTCTGGATCGACCGGGGCGGCACCTTTACGGACATCGTGGCGCGCCGTCCTGACGGCAGCCTGGCCACGCATAAACTGCTGTCGGAAAATCCCGGCCAGTACCGCGACGCGGCGCTGGCTGGCATGCGCCAGCTGATGGACCTGGCGCCTGGTGCGCCGCTGCCCGTCGAACTGGTGGGCGCCATCAAGATGGGCACGACGGTGGCCACCAATGCGCTGCTCGAGCGCAAGGGCGAGCCCACCGTGCTGGCCATCACGCGCGGTTTTCGCGACGCCCTGCGTATCGCCTACCAGAACCGCCCGCAGCTGTTCGCGCGCCAGATCATCCTGCCGGAACTGCTGTATGGCGACGTGATCGAAATCGATGAGCGCGTGGGCGCCCATGGCGACGTCGTGACGCCGCTCGACGAGGCGGCCGCGCGCATGGCGCTGGAACAGGCCTATGCGCGCGGCGTGCGCGCCATCGCGGTCGTGCTGATGCACGGCTACCGCCATCACGTGCACGAGGCACGGGTGGCGCAACTGGCGCGCGAGGCCGGCTTTACGCAGGTGTCCGTGTCGCACGAGGTCAGCCCCATGATGAAACTGGTGGCGCGCGGCGACACGACGGTGGTCGACGCCTACCTGTCGCCGATCTTGCGCCGCTATGTCGACCAGCTGGCGATGGAACTGCCCGGCGTGCACCTGCAATTCATGCAGTCGAACGGCGGCTTGACGGATGCGCGTGCTTTCCAGGGCAAGGACAGCATTCTGTCCGGTCCCGCGGGCGGCATCGTCGGCATGGTGCGCGCCAGCGCGCTGGCCGGTTTCGATAAAGTCATCGGCTTCGACATGGGCGGCACCTCCACCGACGTGTCGCATTACGCGGGCGAGTTCGAACGCGTGTTCGAGACGCAGATCGCCGGCGTGCGCATGCGCGCGCCCATGATGAGCATCCACACGGTGGCCGCGGGCGGCGGCTCCATCCTGCATTTCGATGGCGCCCGCTACAAGGTGGGGCCGGACAGCGCGGGCTCCAATCCCGGCCCTGCCAGCTACCGGCGCGGCGGCCCGCTGGCCGTCACCGACTGCAACGTCATGCTGGGCAAGCTGCAGCCCGCGTTCTTCCCCCGCGTCTTCGGCCCCGACGCGAATGAAGCGCTGGACGCGGCCACGGTGCGCGCCCAGTTCGAAGCGCTGGCGCGCACGGTGAACTCGACGCCGGAACAGGTGGCCGAAGGCTATGTCGCCATCGCGGTCGGCAACATGGCCAACGCCATCAAGCAGATTTCCGTGCAGCGTGGCCACGACGTCACCGAATACACCCTGACCAGCTTTGGCGGCGCGGGCGGCCAGCATGCCTGCCTGGTGGCCGACGCGCTGGGCATGCGCACGGTGTTCATCCACAGCCTGGCGGGCGTGATGTCGGCCTACGGCATGGGCCTGGCCGACCAGAGCGCCATGCGCGAGCGCGCCATCGAGGCGGCCCTGGGCACGGACCTGGCCAGGGAATTTGCGCAACTGGGCGAACTGGCGCGTGGCGACTTGCTGCGCCAGGGCGTGGAAGGGAAGCGCATCGCGCTGGTGTCGCGCGTGCACCTGCGCTACGAAGGCACGGATTCGGCCCTCGTCGTGCTGTTCGATACGGCTGCCAGCATGCAGGCGCAGTTTGAAGTAGCCTACAAAAAGCGCTTTTCCTTTTTGATGCCGGCGCGAGCGCTGATCGTTGAAGCGATCTCCGTGGAAGCCATCGGCGCGTCCGATGCGCCGCAAGTGGCCACGCCCGCGTATGCGGCGCGGGCGGGTGGGCTGGCGCCCGTGCAAACGGTGGACATGTACTGCGCCGGCGCGTGGCGGCCAAGCGGCCTGTATGCGGCGGACAGCCTGCGCCCCGGCGACGCCATCGATGGTCCCGCCATCGTCAGCGACGCCAATGCCACCACGGTGATCGAGCCAGGCTGGCGCGCGGAAGTGACGGCGCACGGCCATCTGGTCTTGCGCAGGGTCGTCGCCTTGCCCGAGCGGCGCGCCATCGGGACACAAGCCGACCCCGTGATGCTGGAAATTTTCAATAACCTGTTCATGTCGATCGCCGAGCAGATGGGGCTGCGCCTGCAAAACACGGCCCATTCCGTCAACATCAAGGAGCGCCTCGATTTCAGCTGCGCCATCTTCGACGCGCAAGGCCATTTGATCGCCAACGCGCCGCACATGCCCGTGCACCTGGGGTCCATGGGCGAGAGCATCCGCACCGTCATGATGCGCAATGCGGGCGCCATGCGGCCGGGCGACGTCTACATGCTGAACGACCCGTACCACGGCGGCACGCATCTGCCTGACGTGACGGTGATCTCGCCCGTGTTCGACGAAGCGGGCGGCGCCATCCTGTTCTATGTCGGTTCGCGCGGCCACCATGCCGATATCGGCGGCACGACACCAGGCTCCATGCCGCCCGACTCCACGCGCATCGAGGAAGAGGGCGTGTTGATCGACAATTTCAAGCTGGTCGACGGCGCCACGGGGCGGTTAGCAGAGGCGGAAACACTGGCCCTGCTGGCGGGCGCCAGCTGGCCTGCCCGCAATCCCCGGCAAAACCTGGCCGACCTGCGCGCCCAGGTGGCGGCCAACCAGAAGGGGGCCGAAGAACTGCACAAGATGGTCGCGCATTTCGGTTTGCCGGTCGTGCAAGCCTACATGGGCCACGTGCAGGACAATGCCGAGGAAGCCGTGCGCAGGGTCATCACGACCCTGAAGGATGGCCGCTATGCGCTGGACCTGGACAACGGCGCGCGCATCCAGGTGGCGATCAGGGTCGACGTGGCGCAGCGCAGCGCCCTCATCGACTTTACGGGAACGTCAAACCAGCTGCCGAACAACTTCAATGCGCCATCCGCCGTCTGCATGGCGGCCGTGCTGTACGTGTTCCGCACCCTGGTGGACGACGATATACCGCTGAACGCGGGCTGTTTGAAACCGCTCACGGTGATCATCCCGCCCGGCTCCATGCTCAACCCGCAGTATCCGGCCTCCGTCGTCTCGGGCAACGTGGAAACTTCGACTTGCATCACCAACGCCTTGTATGGCGCGCTGGGGGCGATGGCGGCGTCGCAGGGGACGATGAACAATTTCACGTTCGGCAGTGAGCGATACCAGTACTACGAGACGATATCGGGCGGCTCGGGCGCAGGTCCCGGTTTTGACGGCACGGACGTGGTGCAGACGAACATGACCAATTCGCGCCTGACGGACCCGGAAATCCTCGAGTGGCGCTTTCCCGTGCGCCTGGACAGCTACAGCATCCGTCCAGGCTCGGGCGGGGCGGGGCGCTGGCACGGCGGCAATGGCGGCGTGCGCCGGGTGCGCTTCCTGGAGCCGATGACGGCGGCGATCTTGTCGAACAACCGCATCCATCCGCCTTTCGGCATGGATGGCGGCGCGGCGGGCGCGCTGGGGCGCAATTACGTGGAGCGGGCTGACGGCGCGGTGGAGCACCTGGCGCATATCGGCAAGACCGATATGCAGGCTGGCGACGTGTTCGTGATCGAGACGCCGGGCGGCGGTGGTTACGGCAAGACGGAATAGGCCGTGCCAGCGCCCGCAAGTTGCGCGCGCACCTGGCCCACGTCGCGCATGGGCGCGCGGCCGAACTGGCGGCTGTATTCGCGGCTGAACTGCGATTCGCTGGCGTAGCCGACCCGGTAGCCGGCCGTGCCCGCGTCGATCTGCTCGACCAGCATGAGGCGCCGCGCTTCCTGCAGGCGCAGCAGCTTCTGGTACTGCATCGGCGTCATGGCCGTAATTGCCTTGAAGTGGTGGTGCAGCGACGACATGCTCATGTTCGCCATGCCGGCCAGGTGCTCGATGCGCAGCGGTTCGCAATAATTGTGCTTGATCCAGTCGATGGCTTGCCCCACCTGGTGCGACTGGCTGCTGGCCAGCGCCATGTGGCGCAGGCGCGCGCCGACAGGGCCGTTCAACAGGCGGTAGGTCAGCTCGCGGCGGATCAAAGGCGCCAAGGTGGCAATTTCCCCCGGTTTGTCGAGCAGGCGCACGAGGCGCAGCATGGCATCGAGCAGCTCGGCCGACACGTCGCTGACGGAAATGCCGCGCGTGGCGGGCAGGATTTTCTGCTGCGCCGCGCTGTCGCTGCTGCTTTCGCTATCGAGCAGCGCGGCCACGTCGGCGATGTCGATGCCCAGCACCACGCACAGGTGCGGCTTGTCCACGCTCGCTTCCACCACGCGCACCTGCACCGGCAAGTCGACGGACGTCAGCAGATACTGCATGCGGCTGTAATGGAAGGTTTCGCTTCCCAATGTGACGTCTTTCGCCCCCTGCGCGATGATCGCCACGCTGGGACGCGCCGCGTGGAACAGCGATTCCGTCACCGACGACTGGCGGTGGAAACTGAGGTTGCCGATGGCCGTCGTGTAGTCGCCCGTGCGTGGCGCGTGGCGGATGATCAGGGCGGCGATTTCATCTTGCGGAGTAAGTGGCGTGGACATGGTGTTCAGTATGCGTGAGGCGAAGAAGGGCAGGGGCTGATCTTACGCAGATTTGGAGGATCGTGCAAAGGTCTTGCAGGATCGCGGTAACGGCGGCCGGGCATCTCGGGCACACTTGTGCAATCGCCTGCATGGCACGCGCTTCTCTCGTTCGTCACACTACCCAAGGAGTTTTCATGACCACCATCGCCAAAGGCTACGCCGCACTGGGCCCGACTTCCGCACTGCAACCGTTCACGTTCGAGCGCCGCGCGCCGCGCGAAGACGACGTGGCCATCTCGATCAAATACTGTGGCGTGTGCCATTCCGACATCCACCAGGCGCGCGACGAATGGGGCGGCGCCGCTTTCCCGATGGTGCCCGGCCATGAAATCGCCGGCGTCGTCACGGCCGTCGGCGCCAATGTCAGCAAGTTCAAGGTGGGCGACCACGTGGGCGTGGGTTGCTTCGTTGATTCCTGCACCACCTGCAAGACGCGCAACGTGGACCTGGAACAGTACATGCCAGGCCTGATCCAGACCTACAACGGCCTGGAAGCGGACGGCAAGACGGCCACGCAGGGCGGCTACTCGGACAGCATCGTCGTCAAGGAAGGCTATGTGCTGTCGATTCCCGACAACCTGCCGCTGGACGCGGCCGCGCCGCTGCTGTGCGCCGGCATCACCCTGTACTCGCCGCTGAACCACTGGAAGGCCGGCCCTGGCAAGCAGGTCGCCATTTTGGGCATGGGTGGCCTGGGCCACATGGGCGTGAAAATCGCCCACGCCATGGGCGCCGAAGTGACGGTGCTGAGCCAGACTTTGTCGAAGCGCGAAGACGGCCTGCGCCTGGGCGCCGACCATTACTACGCCACCAACGACGCGGAAACGTTCAGCAAACTGGCCGGCACGTTTGACCTGATCATCTGCACCGTGGGCGCATCGATCGACTGGAACCAGTACATCAACCTGCTGAAAGTCGACGGCAACATGGTCATCGTCGGCATCCCCGACGGCGCCGTGCCGCCGATCAGTGCCTTCGGCCTGGTGGGCGCGCGCCGCAGCCTGTCCGGCTCCATGATCGGCTCGATCAAGGAAACCCAGGAAATGCTGGATTTCTGCGGCAAGCACAATATCGTGTCGGACATCGAGATCATCCGCATCCAGGATATCAATGAGGCGTTTGAGCGTGTCGTCAAGAGCGACGTACGCTACCGCTTCGTGATCGACATGGCATCGCTGTAACGCTCGAGAAAAAGCCCAGGGCGTTGTTGCCGCGTCTCGCCGTACTATTCGTACTGTCTTCGACGAGGCGCCTAGCCCTGGGCATTTTTCGAGCGTTCCAACCGATATGCTGTAAAAGCCAAGCTGGCTACTAGCTAGCGGACTGTGTTTGTTGGATTACGCGCTTTGCGCTAATCCAACCTACGCATATCCAGCAGTCCGGTAGGTCGGATTAGCTCGTAGAGCGTAATCCGACAATCCCCCTGAATGCCCCCATCCCCGCCAAAAATCAAGCTCCCGCGTCAATTTTTCTTTCCTTGTATCAAAAATCGGCATAAAATGAAACCGTACAGTACAGTTTCACTACGTAGATTTGAAAAAACCAGCATCCCCGGCGTATTTGCCTGGGCAGGGGAGGCGTCATGGATAAAAAATGGACACTTCAGTAAATAAAGGAGCGCCGGCGATCCCGGCGATCCCGGCGATCCCGGCGGTCTTCAGGGGCAAGCGGCTTGCCTTGACGGTTTTCGGTATTTTTCTCGGCTTTTCCGGCCTGGCCCTGGCCGCCGGCGGCATCGAACTCATTACCCTCGGCGGTTCCTGGTACTACCTGCTGGCCGGTCTCGGCCTGCTCCTCGCCGGCGTGCTGTATCTGCGCCGCAAGCCGCTGGCCAGCGGCATCGTCGCCGTGCTGGTCGTCGCCACCCTGGTCTGGGCCGTGTGGGAAATCGGCTTCGCCTTCTGGCCCATGGTGCCGCGCCTGGCGCCGTTCCTCGTCATCGGCCTGATGGCCGCCTTGCTGCATCCGTGGCTGGCTGGGCGCAAGCACACTGGCCAGTCGCGCGGTTTCGCGGCCCTGTTTGCCGTCGTGCTGGTGGCCGGTTTCGCCGCCATGTTCAAGCCGCATGGCGTGCTTGAGGCCACCGTGCAGCCGCAGCAGGATGCGCTGGCGGCGGTGAATGGCGGCAGCGCCAACTGGGCGCATTACGGCTATGGGCCGAAGGGCACGCGCTTCGCGCCGTACACGCAGATCGACAAGCAGAATGTCGACAAGCTGCAAGTGGCGTGGACTTACCGCTCGGGCGAGCTGGCCGAAGGCGCGTCCGAATCGCAAAACACGCCGCTGCAGATCGGCGACACCATCTACACGTGTACGCCGACGAGCAAGGTCATCGCGCTCGACGCGGACACGGGCAAGGAGCGCTGGACCTTCGATCCGAAGCCGGCCAACATCAAAACGTGGAACCGCTGCCGCGGCGTGGCTTACTACGAGCCGGCGAAAGTGACGAATCCGTTCCGTTTTGACGGCATGCAGGCGGCCAGTGCGCCTGTCGCTGGCGCGTGCGCCAAGCGCATCGTGCAAGTGACCATGGATGCGCGCCTGATTCAGATCGACGCGCAGACGGGCAAACAGTGCGAGGGCTTCGGCGACAAGGGCTCCGTCGACCTGACCGTCGGCTTGGGCAAAGTGAAAATGAACGTGCCGTACTATGCCTACACGTCCGCGCCCACGGTGGCGCGCAACCTGATCATCCTCGGCGGCTGGGTCTTCGACGGCCGCTCGACCGATGAACCATCGGGCGTCGTGCGCGCCTACAGCGCCGACACGGGGGAGCTGGTCTGGGCCTGGGACCTGGGCAATCCGGCCATCACCAAGCTGCCGCCGGAAGGGCAGACGTATACGCGCAGCACGCCCAACATGTGGTCGGCGCCCGCCTTCGACGATGCACTGGGCCTGGTCTACCTGCCGACGGGGAACGAGCAGCCCGACTTCTGGGGCGGCAAGCGTCCGCCACTGACGGAAAAATACGCATCGGCCATCGTCGCCCTCGACATGGCCACGGGCCGCGAGCGCTGGACGTATCAAACCGTCCACCACGATATCTGGGACTACGACGTGGCCGCGCAGCCGGCCCTGTACGACGTCCCGGACGGCAAGGGCGGCAAAATCCCCGCGCTGGTGCAGCTGACCAAGCGGGGGCAGATCTTCATGCTGGACCGTCGTACGGGCAAACCGATCGCGGAGGTGGTGGAGAAACCCGTGCCGCAGGAGCACGCGGCCGGCGACTGGGTGTCCAAAACGCAGCCATACTCGACCGGCATGCCGGCCCTCGGTGCGGAAACGCTCACGGAGCGCGACATGTGGGGCGCCACCTTCTTCGACCAGCTGGCCTGCCGCATCAGCTTCCGCAAGCTCAATTACCAAGGCGAGTTCACGGCGCCAAGCTTGAAAGAGACGCTGATCTATCCAGGCTACTACGGCGGCTTCAACTGGGGTGGCGCGGCCGTCGATGAAAGCAATGGCTATATGTTCGTCAACGATATCCGCATGCCGCAAGTGGTCAAGCTGGTGCCGCGCGAAACGGTGGACGTGGCCAAGCTGACGGCTGGCCACGGCGTGGGCAGCACCTATCCGATGGATGGCACGCCGTTCGTCATCGACCACAAGGCCTTCAATTCGCCGCTGGGCATACCGTGCCAAAGCCCGCCGTGGGGCGTGTTTGCCGCCATCGACCTGAAAACGAAGAAAAAAGTGTGGGAGCGTCCGGCCGGCACGGTGCAGGATGCGGTGGTCAACGGCGTCAAGGCGAGGCTGCCGATCCCGCTCGGCATGCCGACCCTGGGTGGCGGCATGAGCACGGCGTCCGGCCTCGTGTTTTATGCGGGCACGCAGGATTACTATTTGCGCGCGATGGATATCGCCACCGGCCATGACGTGTGGAAGGCGCGCATGCCCGTCGGCTCGCAAGGCACGCCGATGACCTATGTGTCGCCCAAGTCGGGCCGCCAGTACGTCGTGGTGGTCGCGGGCGGCGCCCGCCAGAGCCCGGACCGTGGGGATTACGTGATAGCATACGCGCTTCCCAAGACACAGTAAGAGTTTGCTTCATGCCCCAGTTGCGCACCGTTCCAGCTTCCCCGAGTACCCGAAGCGAGGAGCGGCGGCGCAAGCTGCTGGTGGCGGCATCCAGACTCTTTCTTGACGCCGGCTACGACGGCGTCAGCATGGACGCCATTGTGGCCGAGGCGGGCGGCTCGAAAGCCACCGCCTACCGCTACTTCGGCAGCAAGCAGGAATTGCTGGTGGCCGTGGTCGAATACCTGTGCGCCGACTTCATCATCGCGCTGCGCCAGCTCGACACGTCGCAAGCTGGCCTGGAACAGGGCTTGCAACTGATCCTCGATGAACTGGTGGCCGTCGTCACCAGCCCCCGCCACGTGGATTTCTACCGCCTCGTCGTCACGGGCGCCGCCGCCGTGCCGGCCGTGGGCCAGACCTGGTACGAACACGGCCCGCAAGTGTGGCACGCATTGATTTTGCGCCTGCTGGAGCAGCAGCGCGCCCAGGGCCGCATCGCGCCCGCCACCTCGTTTTCCAATTTGCCGCAAATCCTGTTCGACGCTGTTTTTTCGCACCTGACCACGCGCACAGTGATGCTGGGGCAGGGCGGCAATGCGGCCACGTTCCGGCCGCTGATCGCGGAGTTGATTGAGCTGGTGGTGGCGAGGGTAGAGCGTAGGGCGGGCTAGCGGGGCCGTAATCCTACTGTGCTGAAAGGTGAGCAGCTGAAGCCGTCGGGCAGCATTGCATTACTCATAGCATCAGTGCTGACAGGAACACGTTCGCCATCTTATCCCTGGCCGTCGTGTTTGTTTGCTTTCGCCCCGAAGCGGACTCACAGGGCATAGATGTCCAAAGTAGTGGTGACCTGCGCTGTGCGGCTTTATCGCCCAGCGTACAGTGCGTGCAGGTCACGTGGTCGACCGCCGGGTTAACGCCCCTCTATCATTTACTTTTTTGGGGGATTGCTAGATTTGCTAGGTTTGAGGGATGGTGTATTCCCTGGTGTGGTTTTGTTATCACGGCGCCGCTGATCCGGCTGCCCTGTTGATTTTGCTATCGGCTTTGGTCCTGGTTTAAGTGCCATGAATGCTCTCCTTTGTGGTTAAAAAATTACAGTTTGTGCTTACCTTCCAACCTAAAGCGGCCGTCAAAATGACGCCTTTGAGATTCCCAGTATGATGCAATAATACACTTTAAGCTAGCTTCACCGGGCTAAACCGGACTGGGGTGAACTTTAGGTGTCTCAACGCCATGAGCATTGTCTGCTTATGGCCGAACTCGGCCTTTCAGGCAAGCTTAGCATGTTGCCGAACTGAAAAGTCAGAGAATGTCATGGCAGGCGGCCATCGCCCCAAAACAGACACTCCCGAACTATTCGTAATCTACCCAGAGACACTCAGTTGGTTTGACCCTGACGGCTTTAAAGGCGCAACTGGTGACCCACTGAACGACTCGCTCAGCGGCAACCTTAAAGGGCGTGCCTTCGCGCACCCGAGCGATCCTCGGCCGCAATCGCAGCAGAGCATCGGTTGGCCATCTCGATGGCCGAGCTAAAACGGCTACATCTCCAATGCAGAGAATGGGACCCAGATGAATGCTCCCATCCCCAACATAGGCCGTGCCGTCTATTCGCATAACGATATCAAAATCTGAATCTTCACTTGCGATTCTAAGAACATCGACCACCTGAGGGAGCACTAGTGCACGGGTTAAAGCAGGATACGCGGCTGTCTCGCGGAGCAACATCCAGCAGTATCGATGCCCCATTACTGTAAAAGTACCGCACATTATTGCTCCATATTATCTGCCCAACTTTTGCACGGCAATTCCTCCGCGCCGGTTACCCCCCCCCTGCTTCAGGGGGGGCAGAAACGTAAGGCAGCTCTTGGCCGACTTCGGTCGCTAGCGACTATAGCCCCGAAGCGCCAGCTGGTGACTATGTCTATGCTCGGTTGCCACGATGACATGCAAACACCAGAAACTCAACATTTTTTGGTTCCACAAGCCACCTTGCCGGGATTTTCTGCGTTCAATACGGCTATGTCGGATTGCCACTCTTTATCGTCAGGATCACCAAATCGAACCTTGCAGCCTGAATTAATAAGGGCATTGGCCACGCGTGCCACCACTGACGGAAGCTCGTCACTTGTGTATGTTCGCCCACCGAACCTCCCGCCAGTGATATGCCAAAGAAACACGAGATCGCGCTTAGCCTCGTTAGTCAGGGACCTGATCCATTCGTCTTCAAGGTGGCCTGTGTCGGTCATAGTGGATTGCACTCAACGTCTTTCAGAAATTCCATCGGTATCAACGTCCGTATTTGGCTGCGGATTCAATCGGTCAATGCAACACTTTACCCCAAACGGCTGTCGCCTCATTGCTTAGAGCATGTAAGCAGCCATCGCAAGCTTCTGCTTTAGCCAAACATCAGATGCCATGTCGCGCTGATCGTGATGGCAACTCCATCGCAGGTGTTCTGCCGCGTTGCCTCGGACGGATGTGATGGCCTCGCTGCTCCCCCTTGGTCGCATTGCCCCAAGGGCGAATGTTATAGTGGCGAAAATTTATTTACTGAAAGAAACTGCCATGAAGAACGATGCAACCACTCGCCCGCAAGCAAACCAGACGCCTGCCAGGCTCAGCAAGGGGGATTTCGTCACCGCACTGAGCAAGCTGCTGCAAGAAGAAGCAAAGGCCGGCAAGTCCAGCGTGGACGTACGCGCTGCGAACCTGCACACGGACGTTGGCGTTTATCCGGCGCGCGGCCACTCGATGCCGACCTGTTGCACGGTGATGTATGAAGAGATGCAGCCGGGTGACGAGATACTGCTGACGCCACCTGGCGGCAAGGGAGCTACGCTGCTGGTACGCTATAAACTCCCGCGCTGATGCCGGCGCTGCTGTGGCAGCGAACTCATTGCAAACTACCAATCGTCGCTAACTTATAACGTGCACAAGCAGGCGCTTTGCTGAGGCTGCCTCGCCTCGATGGCAGCCCGCTTCAAGAGTTTTTAAATATTTATATAAGCTCTTATATAAGTAGTGCTACCATGGTTGCATGAAACCTGGATTAGGCACGCAATTACGACATCTCATCGAACTGCTTGACGGCGCGGTCGAGCAGGCCTACGTGGACGCGGGACTCGATTACCGGCCGCGCTACACGCCCGTGATGCGGGTGCTGGCCGAGCAGCCGAGCTCGACCATTGGGGAGCTGGCGGCCATGGCCGGGCTCACGCAGCCCGCCGCGACGCAGACAGTGGCCTTGATGGTGAAGAAGGGCCTGCTCACGGTGGCCGCCGGCGGCGAAGACGGCCGGCAGCGCGTGGTGCGCCTCAGCGCCAGTGGCGCGGCGATGCTGCCGCGCCTGCGGCTGTGCTGGCAGGCGACCAAATCCGCGGCCGACAGCCTCGATGCGGAACTGGCGTTTCCCTTGTCCGACTGCCTGGCACAGGCGATCGCCGTGCTTGAGACGCGTTCCTTCGGCGCGCGCATCCGCGACGGCAGGCTGCGCCTGGATGCCCGCCCTGACGCAGGCACGACAACACCTGACGAGTAACCTGAATGATGCCGCCACGCACACTTTTTCACACACGATCAAACGTTTCGCAGTCCAACTTGGAGGAATGTATGTCAGGTAGAAAGAAGCTTGTCGCAGCAGTCGTATTGGGCACGTTGTTGTCGTTGCACGCCTTTGCGGCGGAGGACACCGCCTTGAACGCGGCCGATCGCACGACGATCGTGCAGACACTGGTAACGAAAATGAACGCGAATTACATCGAGCCAGCAGTGGCCGAACGGGTCGGCAGTGCGATCGCCAGGAAAAATGCGGAAGGAGGCTATGCGAGCGCCGCCAGCGTGAAGGCGTTCAGTGCGGCGCTGGCGAAGGACTTGCGGGAGTTGAGCGGTGATTTGCATTTCGGCGCCTCATTTTACGAAGGCTTTCGTGAGGGCAGCGGTGCCGACGAACTGCCCAGCCGCGCCAAGATTGAAGAATGGCGCGACCAGACCGCGCGGCGCGGCTATGACATCGAGAAGATCGAACGCCTTCCCGGCAACGTCGGCTATATCGAGCTGCGCCGCTTCGGCGGCCCGGAATTCGTCGGCGCGGCGTACACGGCGGCGATGTCGCTCATGGCGGGGACGGATGCGCTGATCCTCGACCTGCGCCGCAACGGCGGCGGCAGCCCGGACAGCGTGGCTTACCTGATGAGTCATTTCTTCCCGCTCGGCGACGAGCGCCACCTGATCGACATGTACGATCGCCCGACCGGTACGACGCGGCAGTTCTGGACCGTGAAGGCGGTCACCCAGCGTTACGACAAGCCCGTGTACGTACTGACCTCGGCCCGCACGTTTTCCGGCGGGGAGGATTTCTCCTATGGCATCCAGGCGCAGAAGCGCGGTACGGTGGTTGGAGAAACCACCGGCGGCGGCTCCAATCCCGTGAGCTGGTTCAGTCTGGGACAGGACATCATAGTCGCGATCCCCACCGCGCGCACGACCAATGCCGTCACGAAAACCAACTGGGAGCATGTCGGCGTGAAACCGGACATCGCCGTGCCCGCCGCGCAGGCGCTGCAGACGGCGCATGTCGCCATCCTGCGCAACCTGGTGTCATCGGCCAAGGAGGGCAAGGAGCGCAAGGAACTGCAGCGCGTGCTGGCGATGGCGGAGAAAGGGGAGTCCGAGAAGCCGGTCTACACGCTCAGGGGGGAGCGTTAATATCGCGAGTTGATCGAGCTTGTGGCGGCACGGGGGGCGTAGGTACGATAAGCGGCGGCACGCCGCGTAATCCGACACTACTGAGCCAACAATGTTGTCGGATTACGCGGCTGCGCCGCTAATCCGACCTACGCGAATGATCGGAAATGGGCTGCGCAGCAGTTTTACAGTGCGTCCCTCAGATCACGTCGCAATACCGTATTTATGCTGCGTGGCCGCATACTGCTGCTTGAGCGACTCCAGCTTCGGATGCTTGGGATCGATCTTGCTGATCACCTGCATCTGGTGCTGCGCCTGTTCGGCCAGCGGGGCTTCCCAGCCCAGCATGTTGAGCTGGCGCAGGATAGCGTCGACGGAGGCGAACAGCACGGGCAGGTTGCCTGGCGTCTTGCGCAGGGCCTGACGCAGCACGAATACTGCCCCCTTGAGCTCTCCGCTTTCCGATTTGCTGGCCGCGTCCTGCATCAGTTCCTGCACCTGGTTCGTGATCTGCTGGCCCATGCCTTGCGCCAGGTCGTGGCGGCCCGCTTTTTCAAATACGTCGACGGCCGCTTCCATCGTCACGTCGCTGTCGGCTTCGTTGACGAGTTTCATCATGACGTCGGACGCCGCTTGTTCCAGATTGTTTTTCAGGCAGCTTTGCACGAGGCCCACCTTCAGTTGCGTCGACAGGCCCCGCGCCGTGTCCAGGGCGGCGGCGGCCAGTTGCAGTTCGGTGGCGGCGGCGATGTCGTTGCCCGACAATTCATGCAGCATGGCGGCCGAGATGGCGCGGCACGCTTCCACGTTGGCGCCGCCGCGCAGCGAGCGCTCCATGTCGCGCAGCACGCCGCTGGCCTGCGGCGCGTCGCCTTTCTTGACCAGCGTTTTCACCAGATTCACATGATCTTCGGGATCGCGGAATTCCGAGTATTTGGCTTTCGTCACCACCTGTTTATAAGCCCGTTCGGCCGCGCCGATGTCGCCCGTGTCGAAGGCGATGCCGCCCAGGTGGCGCAGGCGGCGCACCATGTGCGGCGAGATGGCCACCGCGTCCTCGAGGATTTTCTTCGCCTGCAGCTGCTGGCCCATGGCTTCATGGTTCTTCGCCAGCAAGTCGTAGGCGGCCATGAAGCGGGGATAGACCTCCACCAGTTCCAGCAGCGCGTCCTGCGCCTCTTCGTGGCGCTGCTGTTCGAACAGGGTGCGCGCCAGTCCCAGGTGGGCCCAGGCCATGGGGCGCGTGGCCAGCATGTCGGCGTACAGCTGTTCCGCTTCCTTCCATTCATCGAGGGTGATGTGCAGCTCGGCGCGCAGGCGGGCGAAATCGGCCGCCAGGCGCGGGTGCTGCAGTTCGGCCGCGCGGCAGCTTTTCACGGCTTCGCGCAAATCGCCCTTGTCGATCAGCTGGTACGTGG
The DNA here is from genome assembly GCF_001445815.1 of Janthinobacterium sp. Ant5-2-1. Taxonomy (NCBI): domain Bacteria; kingdom Pseudomonadati; phylum Pseudomonadota; class Betaproteobacteria; order Burkholderiales; family Oxalobacteraceae; genus Janthinobacterium; species Janthinobacterium sp. Ant5-2-1. The sequence continues at coordinate 17,935 of NZ_LNCE01000017.1, forward strand.
GCAGGAAAACGGCGCGCCGCTCGATGGCGCGCGCGATGCGTCCGCTCAGCACGTCGACGGTGAACGGTTTCAATATGTAGTCGGACGGGGTCAGTTCGGCTGCGCTGATCACCTTGCTGTGGATGGCTTCGGACGTCAGCATGATGAAGATCGTCCACAGGCCGATCAGCTTGTGGTGGCGCAAGTCTTCCAGCAATTGCTGGCCATCCTGGCCGTCCGTGCCGCTGCCAAGGTCGTATTCGCACAGGATGATGTCGAACGGTTTCTTCGTCAGCAGGCGGATGGCCGTGCCGGCATTGACGGCATATTCCACCTTGGTGATGGCCGCCTGGTTCAGCATATTGTGCAGATTGCCCCGCATGCTGGGGTTCGGGTCGACGATCAGGACAGATAAGTCGCTAGTTTCTGGCATTGTTCAGCTCTCGTTCATCTGTTCGGTCATTTGCGGGAACTCTTCTTATATGTCTCTGCCTGGCAGTATTACTTTTTATCAGCATACTGCAAAGCCGGGCGACACTGCCAGCAAAATGCATGCAATCGGGCGCGGGGCAGGGCGCAGGACGCATCGGCTGGCGCGCAGCGTTGTATTTCATGCCGCTGCTGCCCTGTGTGCCCGTGCCGGCGCTGCAAATTCCAGCACATAGTTGACTAGCATGATAGTATCCTAATTACAACTAATGTTGAATGCCGCGCAATCTTGCGGCCAGGCATGCGCAAGGCTGTACCGGGCGCTTTTCTTCTTTCTGGTGTCGATACCCGTATGCGTGTTCCTGATCTTTCTTCCCTGCGCCGCGTTGCCGTTCCTCTTGCATTTGGCGGCAACAGCGAACAGCAGCATACCTATTTTGCGGAATTGCACCGGGTCGGCATGGTCACGCAAGTGCTGGGCATCATCGCCTTCAGCCTGACGTGGCTGCTGATGCCGCCCGCTTACCATCCGAATCTCACGCATGCCGTGCTGGCGCTGCTGGGCATGCTGATCAGCCTGGTCGTGCGCTACCGCTGCACCACCTTGCCCGTGCTGACCATTACCGGCGCCTGCGCCGTGCTGGCCCTGACTTTTGGCTTGCGCACCATGGCTGACGCCGTGCAGCACGCTAGCTTCTGGGTCTTGCCGGTCGGCGTCTTCATGACCCTGGCCATCGCCTCCATCTTCAACGGCGGCCTCAGCTACCTGGCCGTGGTGGCCGGCGTGTGGTGGAACGTGGGTCACGGCTTGTATCCCGTCAACGCGGGCTTGCCCGACCAGTCCTGGGCGCCCTTGATGATCGCCGTCAGCGTGCTGTTCGGGCTGGCACTCAATGTCAGCTTCAGTTTATTGCGTTTGCGAAACTATCACTCCAAGGTGGAATTGACGCGGCTGGCCTTCCAGGACAGCCTGACTGGCCTGAACAACCGCCGCATGTTCACGCAGCGCGCCCAGCAGATGCATGGCGCGACTCACGGCGGCATGCTGCATTTCCTGATGATCGACATCGACAATTTCAAGATCATCAACGACCAGCAGGGCCACGATGCGGGCGACGCGGTGCTCGTGCGCACGGCCGCCGTCATCGCGGACAAGGCGCAGGGTCATTTGTGCGGCCGCCTGGGCGGCGAGGAGTTCGGCATCGTCTACGCGGGCGACCGGGAAGATGCGCGCGCCTTTGCCGGCGCCCTGGTCGAAGCCGTCAGCGATGCTTTCCTGGCCGCCCAGTTCGTGTCGATCAGCGTGGGCGTGGCCGAGCTGGACCGGAGCAAGGACCTGGGCCACAGCTACCGGCTGGCCGACGAGGCCCTGTACCTGGCCAAGCGGCAAGGCAAGAATCGCTATGTGATCGTCTGATGACCGGCTGAGGGTGTTGTTGCCATGTCAAAAACTGCCGCTGCGTGGGGCAAAACGGTGGCAAAAGGGGGGTAAAACCCCAAGTTCCGGTCATAAGGCAGGGGTAAAACGGGTATAATGCGCGCAAAGGAAATTTGCCGTACGAAAGATATTGTCATACCTACCTTTAACCCGCAGCCACGCTGCATCAACCACCTTCCAATCATGTTGATACTGCCGGGTTCCAATGCCCTGTCCCATTTCCGTAGCCACCGTCTGTTAAGCCAACTGCAAGCCGTCTCGCCTGCGATTGTTGCCGTACAAGCACGCTATGTCCATTTCATCGATGCCAGCGCGCCTCTCACCAACGACGACAGCACGCGCCTTGGCGCCTTGCTGACGTACGGCGAGCCGGCCCAGGCTGACAATACGGAAGGCGCTGCCGAAGAATTCTTCGTCATCCCCCGTTTCGGCACGATTTCGCCGTGGGCCTCGAAAGCCACCGATATCGCGCACAACTGCGGCATGGCGCACATCAAGCGCGTCGAACGCGGCATCGCTTTCCGCATCAACCTGAAATCGGGCATCCTGGGCAGCGCCATTGGCGCCGGTAAATTGACTGAGGCGCAGTTGAACTCTGTGGCCGACCTGCTGCACGACCGCATGACGGAATCCGTGCTGCGCAGCGCAGACGACGCCAAGGACCTGTTCCGCACCCTGGAAGCGCGCCCGCTCGAATCGATCGATTTGCTGGGGCAGGGCAAGGCCGCGCTGGAAACGGCGAACACGGAACTGGGCCTGGCGATGTCGGAAGACGAAATCGACTACCTGGACGCCGCCTTCACCAAGGCCGGCCGCAACCCGACGGACGTGGAACTGATGATGTTCGCGCAGGCGAACAGCGAACATTGCCGCCACAAAATCTTCAACGCCGACTGGACCATCGACGGCGTGGCGCAACCGAAGTCGCTGTTCGGCATGATCAAGAACACGCACGAACTGCAGCCGAAGGGCACCGTTGTCGCCTACAGCGACAATTCCTCGATCATGGAAGGCGCGACGGTTTCGCGCTTCTACCCGCGCGGCGCCAGCCACGAATATGCGGCGTCGACCGAACTGACGCACACCCTGATGAAGGTGGAAACGCATAACCACCCGACGGCAATCTCTCCATTCCCCGGCGCCTCCACGGGCGCGGGCGGCGAGATCCGCGACGAAGGCGCGACGGGCCGCGGCGCCAAGCCAAAAGCTGGCCTGACCGGCTTCACCGTGTCGAACCTGTCCCTGCCGGATGCCGTGCGCAGCTGGGAAACGGCAGCTTCCGTGACGGCGCCGCTGGCTGGCCGCACAGATGCGGACCAATACGGCAAACCGGAGCGCATCGCTTCGCCGCTGCAAATCATGATCGAAGGCCCGCTGGGCGGCGCCGCGTTCTCGAACGAATTCGGCCGTCCCGTATTGGGCGGCTACTTCCGCACGTATGAACAGAACGTCGGCGTCGACAAAGACGCCGTCTTCGGCTACCACAAGCCGATCATGATCGCTGGCGGCATCGGCAATATCTCGGCGCAGCACACGCACAAGAACGACATCCCCGTCGGCAGCCTGCTGGTGCAGCTCGGTGGCCCGGGCATGCGCATCGGCATGGGCGGAAGCGCCGCTTCGTCGATGACCACCGGCAGCAACACGGCCGACCTGGACTTCGATTCCGTCCAGCGCGGCAATCCGGAAATGGAACGCCGCGCCCAGGAAGTCATCAACGCCTGCTGGCAAATGGGCGCGGACAATCCGATCATCTCCATCCACGACGTAGGTGCGGGCGGCTTGTCGAATGCGTTCCCGGAAATCACCAACGACGCCAAGCGCGGCGCGATTTTCGACCTGCGCAAAGTGCCGCTGGAAGAATCGGGCATGGCGCCGAAGGAAATCTGGAGCAATGAATCGCAGGAACGCTACGTTCTGGCCATCGCGCCGGAGAGCCTGCCACTGTTCAAAGCCATGTGCGAACGCGAACGCTGTTTGTTCGCCGCCGTGGGCGTGGCCACCGAAGAGCGTCAACTGAAACTGATCGACCCGGAACTCGGTAACGAGCCGGTCGACATGCCGATGGACGTCTTGCTGGGCAAGCCGCCAAAGATGCAGCGCGACGTGGTCCACGTCGCCAACGATTTCCCTGCCATCGACCTGACGGGCATGGACTTGAAGGACGTGGCGCAAAAAGTGCTGCTGCTGCCGACCGTGGCCGACAAATCGTTCCTGATCACCATCGGCGACCGCAGCGTGGGCGGCATGACCGTGCGCGACCAGATGGTGGGGCCATGGCAAGTACCGGTGGCCGATTGCGCCGTCACCACCATGAGCTTTGAAGGCTACCTGGGCGAAGCGATGGCCATGGGCGAACGCACGCCGCTGGCCGTCATCGACGCCGCCGCCTCGGGCCGCATGGCCGTGGGCGAAGCCGTTACCAACATCGCCGCCGCAGCAATCAGCGATATCTCCGATATCAAATTGTCCGCCAACTGGATGGCCGCCTGCGGCCAGCCTGGCCAGGATGCAGCCCTGTACGACACGGTGAAAGCCGTCGGCATGGAACTGTGCCCGGCGCTGGGCATCAGCATCCCCGTCGGCAAGGATTCGCTGTCGATGCGCACGACGTGGAAAGACGAGAGCACGGGCGCGGCGAAATCCGTCACGTCGCCAGTGTCGTTGATCGTCTCCTCGTTCGCGCCAGTGACCGATGTGCGCAAGTCGCTCACGCCGCAGCTGAAAACGGACAAGGGTGACACGTCGCTGATCCTGATTGACCTGGGCCGCGGCAAGAACCGCCTCGGTGCATCTGCCCTGGCGCAAGTCATGGGCCAACTGGGCAACGCCACGCCGGACGTGGACAGCGCGGAAGACTTGAAAGGCTTCTTCGCCGCCATCCAGAAATTGAACAGCGACGACAAGCTGCTGGCCTACCATGACCGTTCGGACGGCGGCCTGTACGCCACCCTGACGGAAATGGCCTTCGCCGGCCACACGGGCATGTCCGTCAACCTGGACATGTTGACCATGGAAGGCGAGCATTCGAGCGACTGGGGCGACGCCAAGAACTGGGCCGGCCAGGTCGCGGAACGCCGCAACGAACTGACCCTGCGCGCCTTGTTCAGCGAAGAGCTGGGCGCCGTGATCCAGGTGCGCGCGGAAGAAAAGTCGCTCGTCATGGACGTGCTGCGCACGTTTAATTTGGGCGCCTGCAGCCATATCATCGGCAAATTGAACGACCGCGACGTGATCGAATTCACGCGCGACGCCAAGCTGATTTACACCCAGCCGCGCGCCGAACTGCACCGCCTGTGGAGCGAAACGACCTGGCGCATCGCCCGCCTGCGCGACAATCCGGCCTGCGCGGACGCCGAATACGACCGCCTGCTGGACGTGCAAGACCCGGGCATGTCGCCGATCGTCACGTTCGACCAGAACGACAACATCGCCGCGCCATTCATCGCCACCGGCGTGCGTCCGCGCGTCGCCATCCTGCGCGAGCAGGGTGTCAACTCGCATATCGAGACGGCCTACGTGATGCACCAGGCAGGTTTTACCGCTGTCGACGTGCACATGAGCGACCTGATTGCGGGCCGTGTGAAACTGGACGACTTCCAGGGCGTCATCGCCGTGGGCGGCTTCTCGTACGGCGACGTGCTGGGCGCCGGCGAAGGCTGGGCGAAAACGATTCTGTTCAACGCCAGCCTGGCGGAACAGTTCGCGCGCTTCTTCAACCGCACGGACAGCTTCGGCCTCGGTATCTGCAACGGCTGCCAGATGATGAGCAACCTGAAATCGATCATCCCCGGCGCCCATGCCTGGCCCAAATTCACGCGCAACAAGTCGGAGAAATTCGAAGGCCGCTTTGCCATGGTCGAAGTGATGGATTCTCCATCGATCTTCTTCAACGGCATGGCCGGCACCCAAGCCGGCATCGCCATCGCCCACGGCGAAGGCTACGCCGACTTCTCGCAAACGGGCGACATCACGCAAGTCACCAAAGCCATGCGTTTTGTGGACAACAAGGGCGCCGCCACCGAAGCGTATCCGTACAACCCGAACGGCTCGCCGGAAGGCATCACCTCCGTCACCACGCCAGACGGCCGCTTCACGGTGCTGATGCCGCACGCGGAGCGCGTGTTCCGCTCGGTGCAACAGTCCTACCACCCTGAAGCGTGGGGCGAGGATTCGCCTTGGATGCGCATGTTCAGGAATGCGCGGAAGTTTGTGGGGTAATCTACTTTCGGCGCGGCGCCTTTTCGAGACGCTGCTGCTGGGGTAAGAATGAGAAAGCCGCTGTCGGGAGACAGCGGCTTTTTTATTGCCTATAGGGCAATAAAATTATTTTCTGTAATTTTTTTTGGAAATATCTTAAAGAATCATGCTAATATTATTTTAGATGGAGTACTGATATTTTCTTTGAATTATATTCGGTTCTACGGAGAACACTATGGCGTCATTGCCTTATATTACTGCACCTGGAAACATTGAAAAAGCTTTTAATGGAATTAAGACGGCGGCGACTCCGGAGAGGATAACGCAGGATTTTGTGAAAACAATTCTAAAAATACCTGGCGGGTCTGGCGATCAAG
>NZ_LNCE01000170.1:0-8672 GCF_001445815.1 Janthinobacterium sp. Ant5-2-1
TATAACCTCTTATTAACTTCGCCGCAATGCCGCACACGAGGAGCGGCCCGGCTTACAACAGTTACAAGAGCGCGCACCCGCGGCAGATCGGCGGGCGCGCAAGAAGAAACTCTTCCCGATTAACCTTTGCTGCGGCGGCGCGGCATGCCATCCATGCCGCCACGATCCATGCCGCCACGCGGCTGGCCACCGGAGCGCGCTTGCCCACCGGCGCCACCGCCCGCATTGCGGCGCGGACCCGTGTTGGCAAAGCCGAATGCCGTTTGCAGCGGATCGGGCTGGCGCGGACCGCGCTGCGGTGCGCGGCCTTCGCCGCCACCGGCCGGACGGCCTTGGCCCTGTCCTGCCGCACGCGGCGGACGGCCCTGGCCTTGCGGCGCGCCTTCGAACGAGGCCGACGAACGGGGCTGGCCGCCCTGGAACGGGCCTTGCGGCTGGCCGCGGCCAGGACCACGCGCTTCGCCTGGACGACCGGCGCCGCCTGGACGGCCCTGGCCTTGCGGACGGGCAAACTGGCCTTGCGGCTGGCCACGGCGCGGCGCGACCGGGAACGGATCGGCGTTGCGGTTACTTACATCGATACGGTTGCCATTCGGCTCGTCATCGCGGCTCGCCTTGCGCGCTTCGCGGCCCTTGGCGGCGCCAGCGGCACGGGGGTCGCCCGATGCCGGCATTTTCTTTTCGATGCCGTAGGCGGTCAACAGATCGCGCACAGTGTTTTCATCCATTTCTTCCCAGCGGCCGCGTTTCAGGCCGCTCGGCAGGGTCATGGCGCCGTAGCGGGTACGGATCAGGCGCGACACGGTCAGGCCGATGGCTTCGAACATACGGCGCACTTCGCGGTTACGGCCTTCGCCGATCACCACGCGGTACCACTTGTTGATGCCTTCACCGCCGCCATCGGCGATCTTCGAGAACTGCGCCAGGCCGTCTTCCAGCTCGACGCCGGCCAGCAGTTTCTGGCGCATGCCCTCTTCCAGCTCGCCCAGGGTACGCACGGCGTACTCGCGGTCGATGCCGTAGCGCGGGTGCATCAGACGGTTGGCCAGGTCACCGGAGGTGGTAAACAGCAGCAAGCCTTCCGTGTTGAAATCGAGGCGGCCAACGGCCAGCCACTTGCCCGCCTTCATGGTCGGCAGGCGGTCGAACACGGATGGACGGCCGTCCGGGTCGTTGTGGCTGACGATTTCGCCGGCCGGCTTGTGGTACACCAAGACGCGCGGCGGCTTCTTGCTGACGCGGCGCTGGATCAACTTGCCGTTGATGCGCACGTGATCGCTCGGCAGGATGCGCTGGCCGATGTGGGCCGGCTCGCCATTCACGGACACGCGGCCCGAAATGATCAGGTCTTCCATGTCGCGGCGCGAACCGAGACCGGCTTCGGCCAGCACCTTGTGCAGCTTCGGCGCATCGTCGTCGGACGTCAGGTCGCGGCGCACGGCCACTTTCTGTACGCGGCCCGTGCCGCCCTCTTCGCTGTCGAACGCGTCGGAGGTAACGAACGAGAAGACAGCATCAGCGTCGCTGAGCTTACCTGGCGCAGCCTGGCGGCCCTTGCCCTTTTTACGACTCTTGCCGGCATTCTTGCCAGCACCCGGCACGTCGTTGCGCGGACCGCGCGGCAGGCGCGGACCGGAAACGAGGTTGCCTTCGGCATCGAACACATCGGCGACAGGCGCGGCGGCTTGCTCTGCGGCAGCAGGTGCAGCTTCGGCCGCCTGCGGCGCTTCGGCGCGCGGCGGCTGGCGCAGTGCGCGTTCCGCCTGCACGCCACGCATCTGGCGCGGACCGCGGGTCGGGCGCGCTTCGGCCGGCTTGTCAGCGACGGCTTCCGGCGCCGTTTCAGCGACGGCGGCAGCGGCCTTGGCGGCGGCGCGGGCGCGCGGCGGACGCGGCGCAGGGGCGGCGACCGCTTCGGCAGCCGCTTCCGCGGCGTCGGCCACGGCCTTCAGGGCAGGCTTGGCGCGGGTTTTCTTGGCGGCTGGCGCAGCTTCGGTTTCAGCGGCGACGACGGAGGATTCAGCAACTGAGTCGGCGGCCACGTCGGCTTTCGTGCGGCGCTTCGGCTTGGCAGCGGCGGTGCCGCCGGCAGCAACGGCAGCGGCCGTATCGGCTTCGATCTGGGCCTTGGTGCGGCGCTTGGGCTTGGCAACGATGACTTCGTCGCTGGCGGTTACTGTCTCGGGTGTGTTCGGATTATTCATTCTTCGTTTCTTGGCTGTGCTGACCTGGCGCAGCGTCAACCGTTAGTTCTGGCGCAGGGTCGTGAGTGTAGGCTTCGTCCGTGGGCGAAGCATCGGGGCCGGCATCAAGGCTTGCTGTCACATCTACATCTGTCACAGCCGTATTGCTACCTGCACCAAGCTGGGGGACAAGCTCATTGCTTGCCTTGTCAAAATTTTCCTGCAGGGCCGCTTCCAGGGCTTCGAGCCCATTGCCCTGCATCTCGCTGATTTGCTGCAACGGCGGCAGCTGGGACAGCGATTGCAAACCCAGGTCATCCAAAAACTGCTTGGTGGTGGCCAGCAAGGCCGGCCGTCCCACCACGTCGCGGTAGCCGATGGCGTCGACCCAGCCACGGTCTTCCAGCATCTTGATCGTCTGCGAATTGACGGCAACGCCGCGAATTTCCTCGATATCGCCGCGCGTCACCGGCTGGCGGTAGGCGATGATGGCGAGCGTTTCCAGGGTTGCCCGCGAATACTTGGGCGGCCGCTCGGGCGTCATGCGATCGAGATACATCTTCATTTCCGGGCGGCTTTGAAAGCGCCAGCCCGACGCCAGACTGACGATCTCGATGCCGCGCCCTTCCCACTCCTGCCGCAACTCTTCCAGCAATTGCTTGATCGTGTCGGCACCAACGCCGACACCGCGCACGCGACCATTCTCGTCCGCATCGACGAACAGCTTTTTCAAGCTGTGGATCGTCAGCGACTCACGAGCGCACAGCAACGCGGTTTCGAGGACTTTTTTAGCCTCAATTGTATTCATAGCAATTCTGTGCGGATGTGTGTTGCAATTCGTATGCAGAGAAAGAAATCAAAAACGTTCATTTCAACGTAACAGATGGCAGACATCGATGATGACGCCGTGCTGGGTTACTAGTTGAGGCTGTTTTTCCGACGCCTTGGCCGATGCGCGCAAAGCGGGACTAAAGCGGATGCAGTGAAAGTCCTGCCATCCATGGTGCTGGCCTTAAATAACCAGCAATGAAACGAACTCCGGAGCAGCTGCTTTTCCCGTGGCGGCGAACCAGCCAGACAGGAGAGCGACAGTCGTCGTTTCATCCAACGATGCCAATTGTACCTGATAAAAAGCGGAAAAGCGCAAAACCGGGCAAAACACGCGTTTTACCCGGCCCTGGCGCGACATATCGCCCCTGCTCGCGCATCACTGGGAGGCGAGTTTCTCCGAGAGAATGGCCGATGCGCCCAGGAAAGCTGGGTACTGCGCCGTGATGACGAAGGTCGGCACTTGCGAGACATAATTGGCGAAGCGGCCCTTGCGCTCGAAGCGGGCGCGGAAACCGGAGCGGTCGAAACGCGCGCCCAGGCGTGGCACGATGCCGCCGCCGATATAGATGCCGCCCAGCGCGCCCAGAGTGACGGCGACGTTGCCGGCCACGGTGCCCAGCATGCAGCAGAACGCTTCGATGACGTCGTCGCACAGCTGGGATTCGCCAGCCAGCGCGCGGCGCGTGATTTCCGCAGCAGGCAAGTCTTCCGCCGGCACGCCGGCGCGGTCGGCCAGGGCGCGGTAGATCAGTTCCAGGCCATCGCCGGAAATCAGGCGTTCGGCCGAGACGTGCTCGTATTCGCGCCAGGCGAATTGCAGAATGCTCACTTCCACTTCATTGAACGGGGCAAAGCTGACGTGGCCGCCTTCGCTTTGCAGGGCGATCCAGCCGCCATGCGACGGAATCAGGCCCGACACACCCAGGCCCGTGCCGGCGCCGATCAGTCCGATGGCCGTGTTCGGACGGGCCGTGCCCGCGCCCACCTGGTGCTTTTGCTCGTTTGATAGCTGCGGCAAGGCGCGCGCCAGGGCCGTGAAATCGTTGACCACGTCCAGGGTCGTGAAACCGCACTCTTCGCGCATGGCGCGGATCGAGAACGACCAGTGATGGTTCGTCATGCTGAGGAAATCGCCGTCGACCGGGTTGGCGATGGCAATCACGGCATGGCGCACGGCTTGCCCGCCGGCGGCAGCGATGTGCGGCAGGGCCAGGTAGGCTTGCAGGGCGGCGGACAGGCTCGGGTAATCGGCACAGGGCAACACTTCCACCAGGGTGATGTGGCCAGCGGCCACTTCCAGGGCGAAACGGGCATTGGTGCCGCCCACGTCAGCCAGCAGGCGCGGTCCATCGGCGAAGGCGGAAGTCGGCAGTACGGGTGAAGACGAAGCGCTCATGATTTTAAATGATGAAGTGGGACGCATGGGACGCCAAGCTTAAAGGATGAATGCGCCCGGAGGCAAGCAAAGTTTGTAGTTTAAGTACATCAAAACAAGCCTTTATTGGTAGTTCCACTCCAAATGCAACAGGCAATGCCAAAATTGCTTAGAAACAATGATTTATAGTAAGTGCTTGCACTCATCAGGCGCGAGAAAAGCATGCTGCATAGCAGCAGGAGTCGCCCTGAAAACAGAGTATGCCGGAGTTTGCGCAAAGGCGCTTTGTACGCGACGACGCTGGTGCGGCGCTGCCGTCCTGACGGGGCCGCAAAGGTGGTTTCGTATTATTACTACCGTTTTTATTGCCCGGCTGGCGTGCCGGAGGCAGCGCGAATCAGGAGGGCAAGCCTTCGCCCAGCAGGCTGGCGGGCGCCGGCTGGTCCGAGCGGTAGGCGGCATTCCAGGCATCAAGGCCGCCATGCAGGGGCTTGGCCCGGCGAAAGCCGTGCTGGTGCAACAGCTTGGCCACTTGCGCGGCCGTCACGTCGTTGGGACAGCTGCAATACACGATGATGTGGCGGTCCTTGTCCATGGCGATCATGGCGGGCACCGGCTCCTTGCCATTGAAGAACAAGGCGCCCGGCACGGCCGGTTCCAGCGCCTGCGCCGTGGCGCTGCGCGCGTCGACCATCAGCGGCTCTTCGCCCTGCTCTATCAGTTCGAGCAATTCATCGATGCCGATGCGCTCGATCTGCAAGGCCTGGCGGAAACGCCGGCGTTCGAGGAATTTGTACAGCAGGAACAAGCCCAGCAAGGTGGCCAGCATCAGCAAGGCCGTGCTGCCCATGGTGCTGAGCAAGTCGAGCACCTGCTGCACGCTGGCATGGAAAATCACGCCGACGACGATGCCCGTGCCGCTCCACAGCAAGGCGCCCAGGCCCGCGTACAGGAAGAACAGGCCAGGCGGCGTACCCAGCGCGCCCGACATCGGAGCGGCCACGGTATTGAATCCCGGCACGAACTTGGAGACGATCAGGGCTTTCGGGCCCCAGCGCTTGAATTTGTCTTCCGTCTGGCTGACGCAGTAATCGGGCGACAGCGAGATGCGGCACAGCAGCCGCAGGATGCGCTTGCCGAAATGGCGGCCCGCGCGGAACCACGTAAAGTCGCTGATCAGGCAGGCACTCAATGCGGCGGCCAGCACCAGCGCCCCATTCATGTCGCCATCGACTGCCAGCGCTCCCGCCACCACGAGGATGGGAAAGGCGGGAATCGGCAGGCCGAGCTGCTCCACCAGCACGATGCCAAAGACAATCAGGACACCGTAATGTTCGAGCAGATAAATGAGGTTGGGCATGGCCGCTATCTTACCGTAAAAGCGTGTTTAGATTTGCACGCCCTTCGGTATGGCGCTGAGCAGGGTGCGCGTGTACGGATGCACGGGATTGCGGTACAGCTCATCCGAATCGGCCAGTTCCACCACTTGCCCCTTGTGCATCACCATCACCTGGTCGGCGATGTATTTCACCACGGATAAGTCATGCGAAATGAAGATGTAGGACAGGCCGAATTCATCCTGCAAGTCCTGCAACAAATTGAGCACCTGCGCCTGCACGGACACGTCCAGCGCCGACACGGATTCGTCGCAGACGAGAATTTCCGGCTGCATGGTCAGGCAGCGGGCAATGGCGATACGCTGGCGTTGGCCGCCCGAGAACTCGTGCGGATAGCGGTGGAAGGCCTGTTCCGGCAAGCCGACCTTGTCGAGCAGCCAATAGGCCTTGGCGACGCGTTCCTTGTCATCGGCGCCGATGTTGTGGATGCGCATCGGTTCAAGCAGGATCTGCCCCACCGTAAAGCGGGGATTCAACGACGCATACGGATTCTGGAAGATGATCTGGATGCGGCGTTTATACGGCAGATACTCCCTGTTCGGCATGGCAATCAAATCCTTGCCGTGGAACATGGCCGTGCCGCCCGTTGCCTGGTGCAGGCGCAGCAGGGTCAAGCCCACCGTCGTCTTGCCGGAGCCGGACTCGCCCACTACGCCCAGGGTCTTGCCGCGCGGTAAAGTGAACGACACATCCTTGACGGCCTGGAATTCGCGCTTGCCGAACAGGCCTTCGCGCGTATAAAAGCTTTTGCTCAGGTTATTCACCACCAGCACGGGCTCGTCGCCCGGCGTATAGCCGCGCGTGCGCTGTTTCACCTCGACGCCGGGACCGGCCTTGCCCTCCATATAATCGGCAATGACGGGCAAGCGCCATGGGCGCTCGTCGAGCGATGGGCGGCAATGCAGCAGGGCCTTGGTATAACTGTCTTGCGGCGCCTCGAACACTTGCCGCACCTCGCCCGTCTCGCGCACTTCGCCGTGGCGCATGACGATCACCTGGTCGGCGATCTCCCCCACCAGGCCCAGGTCATGGGTAATGAAGAGCACGGACATCTGATGCTTCTTTTGCAGCGCCGCGATCAAGTCCATGATCTGCTTCTGGATCGTCACGTCCAGCGCCGTCGTCGGTTCGTCCGCGATCAAGAGTTTCGGTTCGCAGGCGATCGCCATGGCGATCATCACGCGCTGCTGCTGGCCGCCCGACATCTGGCTCGGGTAGGCGTCGATCTTGGTGGCCGGGTCGGGAATGCCCACTTCCTCGAGCAGCGCCAGGGTGCGCGCCCGCGCCTGCTTGCGGTTCATGCCCATGTGCTGGCGCAACACTTCGGCGATCTGAAAGCCGACCGTAAACACGGGATTGAGCGACGACATCGGCTCCTGGAAGATCATCGAGATATCCTTGCCGCACATGGTGCGCCGCTCGGCGATCGACAGTTGCAGCAAATCGCGCCCGCCGAAATAAATGCTCGAGGCGGGAGCTATGATGGTGTTATCCGGCGGCAGCAAGCCCATCACGGCCAGCGAGCTGACGGACTTGCCGCTGCCCGATTCGCCCACCAGGGCGACGGTGCTGTTGCGCGGCACGTTGAACGAGATGCCCTTGACGGCTTCGAACGTGGTCTTCTTGTCCAGGCGGAAGGTGACGCGCAGGTCGCGCACTTCCAACAGGTTATTCTGGTCCATGAGCAACTCCTATTTCACTTTGGGGTCGAGCGCATCGCGCAAGGCATCGGTAAACAGCGAGAACGCCGTCACCAGCACGGCCATCGCCGTGGCGGCGGCGGTCAGCTGCCACCATTTGCCCAGGATCAGTTCATTTTGTGCCTCGTTGAGCATGCTGCCCCACGAGACGGTGCCCACCGGCACGCCAAAGCCGAGGAAACTCAGAATCACTTCCGCCTTGATGAAGCCCACCACCAGAATCGACATTTGCACCAAGGCCACGTGACTGACGTTCGGGAAGATGTGCGAAAACATCTTGCGCCAGTGCGAGGCGCCGATGGCGTCGGCCGCCATCACGTATTCGCGCGCCTTGTGCTTGATGTATTCGGCGCGGATCAAACGGTACGGTCCCGTCCAGCCCGTCAACCCCAGGATCAGCACGATGGTCAGCACGCCCTTTTGCTGCAGCACGGCCGCCACCGTCAAGATCATCAGGATCGACGGAATCGAGGTAAAAATGCTGTAGAACCAGTTGAAAAAGTCATCGACGATGCCACCGAAGTAACCGGACACGGCGCCAAAAATCGTGCCCAGCACCACGGCCAGCAAGGCCGCCACCAGGCCCACGACGATCGACGTTTCGCCGCCCTTGATGGTTTTCTGCACGATGTCGTGGCCCCACTTGTCGGCGCCGAACGGTAGTGTCGCCGCCTTGTGCGCGATCAATTTCTTGGCCTTGCCCATGCCGGCGCGCAAGGCCGTCAAGTCGTCGGCCAGCGGGTCGGTGACGCCGTACATCTCGACGCCAGCCGATGGGTTACTGCCCATCTGCGCGCGCAGTTCGGCGATATCGTCGGCCAGCGGGTCGAGCACATTGACGGGTGTCGGCGCGCTGCGCTCGTCCGTCAGAGGAATGGCGCCATCACCGGACGTGGACGCATCCTTGTCGGCGCCCAGAAACGTGGGCGGCGCATAGCTGACGGCCACTTCATCTTCCCAGTTCGAGGCGAGCAGGCCGCTGGCGGAGGCCAGCACCAGCAGGAAAAAGGCGCCGACCACGGCCAGCGATACCATTGCAATCTTGTCGCCGCGCAAACGGCGCCACGCCAGGGCCCACAGGCCGGGCGATGTATGAGGTTTCGACATCGTCTCTTTCTACTTCAGTTGTACGCGAGGATCGACCGCCTGGTACAGCAGGTCGGTGAGCAGGTTGAAGAGCATGGTG
>NZ_LNCE01000171.1:0-553 GCF_001445815.1 Janthinobacterium sp. Ant5-2-1
CGTCGATGGCGTGGCTGGCGACTACCATTTGATGCACCTGGGCGCGCGCGCCATGGGCGGCGCGGGCCTCGTGTTTACCGAGATGACGTGCGTGTCGGCGGACGCGCGCATCACGCCCGCCTGTCCCGGCATGTACAGCGAAGCGCACACGCAGGCATGGCGGCGCATCGTCGATTTCGTGCATGCGAACAGCGATGCGAAGATCGCCCTGCAGCTGGGCCACGCGGGCGCGAAAGGCTCGACGCGGCCCATGTGGGACGGCATCGACCTGCCGCTCAGCGAGGGCAACTGGCCTTTGATCTCGGCCTCGGAACAGCAGTACCTGGCCGGCGTGTCGCAAACGACGCGCGCGGCCACGGAAAGCGACCTGGCGCGCATCGAGCAAGACTTCGTGCGCGCCACCCTGGCCGCGGCCGTCGCCGGTTTCGACTGGCTGGAACTGCATTGCGCGCATGGCTATCTGTTGTCGAGTTTTATCTCGCCGCTGACCAACCGCCGCACGGACGAATATGGCGGTAGCCTGGAAAACCGCTGCCGCTATCCGCTGCGCGTG
>NZ_LNCE01000172.1:0-502 GCF_001445815.1 Janthinobacterium sp. Ant5-2-1
TGCGCAACCAGAGCAAGTTGTCCGACGGCCTGGCCGGCACGATATTGGCCGGTCTCGACGGGCAAGTGATTTCCACGCCGCCGCTGGAGCGGCGCTTGCTGCTGCTGTCGGACTTGCCGGGCGTGCAGGTCAGCTCGACCCTGGCGCCGGGCGCCTCGCTGGGCGCGTCCGACCTGATCGTCGAGGTGCAGCCGGGATCGCGCTTCAACGGCAGCATCGACGTCGATAACCAGGGCAACCGCTACACGGGCCGCAACCGCATCGGCGCTACCTTGAACATCAATGAACTGGCCGGCATCGGCGACGTGGCCACGCTACGCGCCTTCACCTCGGCCGACGGGCTCAACTACGTGCGTGGCGCGTATCAGGGGCAGGCCGGTTTGCTGCGCCTGGGCGGCGCCTACACGTATATGGATTACAAGCTGGGCAAGGAATTTGCCGTGCTCGAGGCCAAGGGCACGGCGAAGATCGCCAGCGCGTATGGCAGTTATCCGCTGATCCG
>NZ_LNCE01000173.1:0-1444 GCF_001445815.1 Janthinobacterium sp. Ant5-2-1
CGATCATTACAAATTTCGGCACCACTTATATTAATTCAAATTCATTCCAAAGAACGTTAAGTGGAGCACAAATAATGATTTTTTTGGATAATTAAAAATTCTAAATTTTTTGCTAACCATAGTATTCATTTTGGAAAATATATATGCGAAATAACCTCGCTGACATCAAAAACAATAGATAAGAAATATTTATCTTAGTTTTAGAAGCTGGATTTATTTATTAGGTTGATAGATATAATATTATTACGTCTGTACCTACATATAAAAACAGGTATAACGAAGCGGATATGTTTTTGCAAATTCCGGCCAGCAATACTTGAGTCAATGCTCCGGTAGACTAGTATGAACGCATCTGCTAAACCGAATTATCGAACGTCCAACTGGAAGGAATGCCACATGGCGGTGAAAGCGCGTGGTTCAATGCTCTTCTGGCAGGCCACGACAAGTGCTTACAAAGCAGTGCCAGTGGCAAGCGCGAGCGCAGCCGTACAGCTAGACGGCGAGACAGTTCTAACTGAACAGCAAGGGCCTGTCCAACCTAATGCGGGGTCAGGAAATGGATATGACACAAAGCTTGCTCAAACTAGCAGGCCTGGATTCGAAAGTTCCAAAATTCAGTACCGTGAACTACACACAGAAGTATGTCGCCGCGACGGTTATGATAAAAATGACGATGACGGCACTATTTCTGCTGGTCACCAGTACCGGTATCACGATGTTGAGCAAAGGTGTATGAAAAACAAAGAAACATGGTACGGGTTACCCCTCTCAGTGGCGCAAGCTTCAACTTGGCGTTGGCGTCTCGACCTTGGAAAGCCGTGCCTGTTGATTTGCAGTGAAATCTGACTCACTTTGCCGCATAATTTGCATACGAAACTTACCCACGTTTAAGACACAATCCTACTCACGATATTGGGTGGGGGATTGGAGTGACCTACATAGCATTTCTGCGCATTATTTAACGCTTGCACATTCTGGATCAGATCCCATTGAGAGATAGCTAGGCGTTTGGGTATATACAGAAACATCGTCCGGTGCTACCTGCGCTTGAAAACCGTAGAGCCAGTCTACGTTGAGCGCTGCTTCAGCCGCGCCATCGATAATTACGCGTTCCAACTTTCAGCGTTCCTAAAATTGGGGCGGCCAAGTCACGCAAGCAACGGCGCACGTTGAAGCAGATCCGTGAGGACTTGAAGGAATTGGGGTTCGAAGGGTCTTACAACAGGTGTGCGGCGGTCAGGAGGAGGTGGCGGGAGGGTGAAACTAAGAGTGAGCGCTCACAGAATTCGAAAAAATTAGTACGCTAAGGATTTCAGCCAGCACTCCGACGTGCCCATCTTCGGTGTGACGTTTCCTCGGCCAGCCAGCCGGTGCGGATACGAGATACGTCATGGGCCGAAACGCTAAGTCGGTCGAACTTCGTGATCAACACGCCACGGAGGCG
>NZ_LNCE01000174.1:0-4051 GCF_001445815.1 Janthinobacterium sp. Ant5-2-1
AAATCCCTCCCCGCCGCTTTGATGCGGTCATCGTTGGCGCCGGCGGTTCCGGCATGCGCGCGTCGTTGCAGCTGGCTGAAGCCGGCCTGAACGTCGCAGTGCTCTCGAAAGTTTTCCCGACCCGCTCGCACACAGTGGCGGCGCAGGGCGGTATCGGCGCGTCGCTCGGCAACATGGCCGAAGACAACTGGTTCTGGCACATGTTCGACACCGTCAAGGGTGGCGACTATCTGGGCGACCAGGATGCCATCGAATTCATGTGCCGCGAAGCACCGAAGGTCGTGTACGAACTGGAACACTTCGGCATGCCGTTCGACCGCAACCCTGACGGCACCATCTATCAGCGTCCTTTCGGCGGCCACACGGCCCACTTCGGCGAAAAGCCGGTGCAGCGCGCTTGCGCGGCAGCCGACCGTACCGGTCACGCCCTGTTGCACACGCTGTACCAGCGCAACGTGCGCGCCCGTACGCACTTCTTCGTTGAATGGATGGCGCTCGACCTGATCCGTGACGCCGAAGGCGACGTGATCGGTGTAGTCGCGCTGGAAATGGAAACCGGCGAATGCATGATCCTGGAAGCAAAAACGACGGTCATGGCAACGGGCGGCGCAGGCCGTATCTTCGCCGCGTCGACGAATGCGTTCATCAACACGGGCGACGGCATGGGCATGGCGGCACGCGCCGGCCTGCCGCTGCAAGACATGGAATTCTGGCAGTTCCACCCGACCGGCGTGGCCGGCGCGGGCGTATTGATCACCGAAGGCGTGCGCGGCGAAGGCGGCATCCTGATCAATAGCGAAGGCGAACGCTTCATGGAGCGCTATGCGCCTACCCTGAAGGATCTGGCGCCGCGCGACTTCGTCTCGCGTTCGATGGACCAGGAAATCAAGGAAGGCCGCGGCTGCGGTCCGAACAAGGACCACGTGATGCTGGACCTGCGCCATATCGGCGCCGACACCATCGCCAAGCGCCTGCCGTCGATCCTGGAAATCGGCCACAAGTTCGCCAACGTCGACGCCACCAAGGAACCGATTCCTGTCGTGCCGACGATTCACTACCAGATGGGCGGCATCCCGACGAACATCCACGGCCAGGTCGTCACCCCGACCGGTCCGGATAATTCGGCGAAAGTTGTCAACGGCCTGTACGCGATCGGCGAATGCGCTTGCGTTTCCGTGCACGGCGCCAACCGCCTGGGCACGAACTCGCTGCTCGACCTGGTGGTCTTCGGCCGCGCGGCCGGTAACCACATCGTCAACAGCGGTCTGAAAGCCAAGGAAAACAAGCCTTTGCCAGCCGATGCAGCCGACTTTGCCATGGGCCGCTTGCAGCGCCTGGAAAACTCGACCGGCACGGAAACCGTGCAGGGCGTGGCGAACGACATCCGCGCCACCATGCAGAAGTACTGTGGCGTGTTCCGTACCGACGAGATGCTGAACAAGGGCGTCGAAGAAATCATGAAGCTCGACGAGCGCCGCAAGCACGTCTCGTTCAAGGATAAATCGATGGTCTTCAATACGGCCCGCGTGGAAGCGCTGGAGCTGGACAACCTGATCGAAACGGCAAAGGCGACCATCGTCTCGGCAGCGGCCCGCAAGGAATCGCGCGGCGCCCACGCCCAGGACGACCACCCGACCCGCGACGACGACAACTGGATGAAGCACACGCTGTGGTATTCGGAAGGCAACCGACTGGAATACAAGCCAGTCGTGACCAAGCCTTTGACGGTTGATACCTTCAAACCGAAACCACGTACTTTCTAAGGCTATACCATGGCACGCACTCTCAAATTCAAAATCTACCGCTACGATCCTGACCAGGATGCCAAGCCTTACATGCAAGACCTGACGGTCGAGCTGAAAGACACCGACAAGATGCTGCTCGACGCACTGCAGCGCATCAAGTCGGACGTCGATGACTCGCTGGCCCTGCGCCGCTCGTGCCGCGAAGGCGTGTGCGGTTCGGACGCGATGAACATCAACGGCAAGAACGGCCTGGCATGCACGACCAACCTGAACGAACTGACCGAGCCTATCGTGCTGCGTCCGTTGCCAGGCTTGCCGGTCATCCGCGACCTGATCGTCGACATGACGCAATTTTTCAAGCAGTACGATTCGATCAAGCCTTTCCTGATCAACGATTCGATCCCGCCTGAAAAAGAACGCCTGCAGTCGCCGGAACAGCGTGAAGAACTCGATGGCCTGTACGAGTGCATCCTGTGCGCATGCTGCTCCACGTCGTGCCCGTCGTTCTGGTGGAATCCGGACAAATTCGTCGGCCCGGCCGGCCTGCTGCAAGCCTACCGCTTCATCGCCGATTCGCGCGACGAAGCCACGGGCGCGCGTCTGGACAACCTGGAAGACCCGTACCGCCTGTTCCGCTGCCATTCGATCATGAACTGCGTCGACGTCTGCCCGAAAGGGTTGAATCCGAACAAGGCGATCGGCAAGATCAAGGAATTGATGGTCCGCCGCGCGATCTGATCCCCCTGATCGCATCCGCCGGGCGCCGTTTGCGGGAAGAGGGTATCCTCTCTTGCCTGCAGGCGGCGCCTGCAAAGCAGCACCGTGCCGCAAGGCACACGTAAAGTGGTAAACCAAATGACAGAATCAATTTTGTCCTCGCATCAGGCCGACCCGGCCAACCGCGCCCGCCTGCGCTGGCGTTCACGCCGTGGCCTGCTGGAAAACGATATTATCCTGACCCGTTTTCTCGATGCGTATGAAACCGAATTGACCGATGAAGAAGTTGACGCGCTGACGCGTTTGCTGGATTTATCGGACAATGCGTTAATGGATCTGGTACTGGCCCGTAAAGAGCCGGAAGGCGAAGTCGATCTGCCGCATGTGCGCGCACTGCTGCAACGACTGCGCATTGCCTAGACGCCTGGGCGATATATTGCAAACGGTGCGAGTGGCGCGCTGTAGCACTGCCGAATTGCGGTGCGAATTGCAGCCAGAATTTTTGATTTTAATTTCGACTCACTCCCGAGAAGGAAGAGCCCATGAATATCTCTGACACAAAAGCTACCCTGTCGTTCTCCGATGGCAGCCCATCGCTTGAATTTCCAATCTACAAAGGCACGGTTGGCCCGGACGTCATCGACATCCGCAAACTGTACGCCGGTAGCGGCAAGTTCACCTACGACCCAGGCTTTATGTCGACGGCCGCCTGCAACTCGTCGATCACCTACATCGACGGCGACAAGGGCGAGCTGCTGTACCGTGGTTACCCGATCGAACAGTTGGCCGTCAACGCCGACTTCATGGAATCGTGCTACCTGCTGCTGAACGGCGAACTGCCGAACGCGGAACAGAAAGCCAAGTTCGTCGACACCGTCACCAAGCACACGATGGTGCACGAACAGATGCAATTTTTCTTCCGTGGCTTCCGCCGCGACGCGCATCCGATGTCGGTCCTGGTGGGCACCGTCGGCGCGCTGGCATCGTTCTACCATGATTCGCTGGACATCAACGACCCGCATCACCGCGAAGTGTCGGCCATCCGCCTGATCGCCAAGATGCCAACCCTGGTCGCCATGACCTACAAGTACTCGGTCGGCCAGCCGTTCGTGTACCCACGCAACGACTTGTCGTACAGCGCCAACTTCATGCACATGATGTTCGCCAATCCGTGCGAAGAGTACAAGGTCAACGACGTGCTGGTGCGCGCCCTGGACCGCATCCTGATCCTGCACGCGGACCACGAGCAAAACGCATCGACTTCGACCGTCCGTCTGGCCGGTTCGTCGGGCGCCAACCCGTTCGCCTGTATCGCTGCCGGTATCGCCTGCCTGTGGGGCCCTGCCCACGGCGGCGCCAACGAAGCGGCACTCAACATGCTGAAAGAAATCGGCACCGTCGAGAACATCCCTGCCTTCATCGAGCAAGTCAAGGACAAGAACTCCGGCGTCAAGCTGATGGGCTTTGGCCACCGCGTGTACAAGAACTTCGATCCACGCGCCAAGCTGATGCGTGAAACCTGCTACGAAGTGCTGCAAGAACTGGGTCTGCAAGACGACCCGCTGTTCAAGCTGGCGATGGAACTGGAA
>NZ_LNCE01000175.1:0-1501 GCF_001445815.1 Janthinobacterium sp. Ant5-2-1
TACACGCTGGCCGCCACGACGGCCACGACGAAGGGCAGCATCGCGCAGGCCACCTTGCAGGTGACGGGCGTGTCGGCGCAAAACCGCAGCTATGACACATCTCTGAATGCAGCCCTCACCGGCACGGCCGTGGTCACGGCACTGGGCAACGACATCGTCAATGTCACCGGCACCGGCATCGGCCAGTTCGCCGACAAAAATGCCGGCACAGGCAAGGCGATCACGGTGAGCGGCTATGCCTCCAGCGACAGCAACTATGTGCTGCTGCAGCCGACCGGCTTGAGCGCCAGTGTCACACCGGCCGTGCTGGCCTTGTCCGGCCTGGATCTGGGCGTGTCGAAAACCTATGACGGCAGCACCAGCGTCAATGTCACCGGTGCGCCAACGGTCAGCGGCTTCGGCAAGGAAAGCGTGACCGTGATCGGCGTCGGCACCGGCCAGTTCGCCGATAAAAACGCGGGCAATGGCAAGGCAATCAGCGTCTCCGGCTTCACCTCCAGCGACAGCAACTACACGATCGGCCAGCAAGCCGGCCTGACCGGCACCATTACGCCGGCCCAGCTGACGCTCGGCCCCGTCACCGCGACCACGCGCAGCTATGACGGCAGCACCGCCGCGCAAATCGACGCCGCCAGCTATGCCCTCACGGGCCTGGTCAGCGGCGAGTCGGTCCTTGTCAACAAGACGACGGGCAGTTTCGACAGCCGCAATGCGGGTAACCGTACTGTCAGCCTCGGCCTGACCGGCGCCGACTATACGGCTGGCGCCAATACCGCCCTGTCGAACTACTTGCTGCCCGGCAACAAGACCGTCAATTTTGGCGCCGCCACGCTCAGCGACGGCAATAGCGGCGCCAACTACAGCGTCACCCTGGCCGGCAACAGCAACAGCAGCATCACGCCACGCGTGCTGAACGCCAGCGCCACCGGCGTCGACCGCGTGTACGACACCTCGACCAATGCCGGCGTCACCTTGCAGGATGACCGTATCGCCGGTGACGTGCTGACCTTGTCGAACACCTCGGCCAGCTTTGCCGACAAAAACGCGGGCAGCAACAAGGTCGTCACCGTCAACGGCATCGCCGCCGCCGGCGCCGATGCGGGCAACTACACGCTGGCCGCCACGACGGCCACGACGAAGGGCAGCATCGCGCAGGCCACCTTGCAGGTGACGGGCGTGTCGGCGCAAAACCGCAGCTATGACACATCTCTGAATGCAGCCCTCACCGGCACGGCCGTGGTCACGGCACTGGGCAACGACATCGTCAATGTCAGCGGCACCGGCATCGGCCAGTTCGCCGACAAAAATGCCGGAACAGGCAAGGCGATCACGGTCAGCGGCTATGCCTCCAGCGACAGCAACTATGTGCTGCTGCAGCCGACCGGCTTGAGCGCCAGTGTCACACCGGCCGTGCTGGCCTTGTCCGGCCTGGATCTGGGCGTGTCGAAAACCTATGACGGCAGCACCAGCGTCAATGTCACCGGTGCGCCAACGGTCAGCG
>NZ_LNCE01000176.1:0-549 GCF_001445815.1 Janthinobacterium sp. Ant5-2-1
ATTTTACGGACTGGCAGGCGGACGTGGCGGCCCTGCGCGGCCGCGTGCTGGGCCAGGACGCCTGAAACGTCGGGCAACGGCGCACTTCGACGTATTAAATTTGCATCAAAAGCGGGGAAATCCGGTATTCTCCCACTTTTGGTGTATCCTATATCCCTTCGCAACAACGGCTCACGCCTCCTATGCCCGAGCACCCTAGTGGCGTCAGAACTGACGTCAAGCCCCACCGGTCACTGTTTGAACGCCTGACCGCACTCATATCCCCCGAGCCAGAGAACCGTGCAGAATTGCTCGATGTTCTACACGATGCGCATGAACGCAAGCTGATCGACGCCGACGCCCTGTCGATGATCGAAGGCGTGTTTCAGGTATCGGATCTCTGTGCGCGCGACATCATGATTCCCCGTTCGCAAATGGATGTCATCGACATCAGCAAGCCGATCGAGGAATGGATGCCGGAAGTCCTGTCCACCGCCCACTCGCGCTTCCCCGCGATCGAAGGCGAGCGCGACAAGGTCATCGGCATCCTGCTGGCGAAAGACTTGCTGC
>NZ_LNCE01000177.1:0-890 GCF_001445815.1 Janthinobacterium sp. Ant5-2-1
GCCAGATGGCGCCATGCGGTCCCAGTTCATGCAGGCCCAGCAGGCCCAGCCCCAGCATGACGAAAGGAAAGCCGCTGCCATCGTTCATGCCCGCTTCGCTGGTCAGGATGAAGCGCAATTGCTCGCTGTCGCCCGCATGGCGCAGCTGCACGTCGGTGGCCAGCACGGGGTCGGTGGGTGCGAGGATGGCGCCCAGCAGCACGCCCGCGCCCAGGGGCAGGCCCAGCACCAGGTACACAAAGGCTGCCACCAAGGCCACGGAAATGGCCATCGACAGCCAGGCCAGGCGCAGCGAGGGCAGCCATCGCGCCCGGCTGAAGGGCACGGGCATTTTGACGCCAGCGGAAAACAGGGAGATGAGGACGGCGATTTCCGTCAGGGTTTCCAGCAGGGGCGCCTGCTGCTGCAGGTCGAACGCAAACAGGCCGAGGAACATGGGCCCCAGCAGCAGACCCACGCCCAGGTAAGCCATGGCCGACGTCAAGGGCAGGCGCGCGATGCGGTCGGCGCCCAGGCCGCGCGCCAGCATCAGGCAGCCGATCAGGATGAACCAGGCGGTGGTGCTCATGCGCCTTATTTTAGCGGCGCATGGGCGAGGGCAGCGCGCCGCAGGGTTTTGTTACACCTTGTAGAGCGACACGCTGTCGTTCTGCGCCTGCATGCCATGCACCTCGATGGGGTCGTGCGTGGAGCGCAAGCGGGGCAGGCTGTGCGGATAATTGCTCGTGATAAAGGCCAGCATCTGCTCGCGCACGAGGCAGCGCAATTCAAACGCCGTGCCCGAATCTTTCGCACTGATCAGAAAGCGCACGCGCACGGCCCGCTCGTTCGAATCCGTCGCCTGCACCGTGCAGACGCGCCCATCCCATTGCTTGGCCCCTTCGCAGATG
>NZ_LNCE01000178.1:0-123370 GCF_001445815.1 Janthinobacterium sp. Ant5-2-1
GCCCCCCGCCGCTTCCGCGTTCAGCGGTGCAACAAGCTACCTCAATACCACTTACGCCGTGTTATAAAACTGGTCTGACTTTTCCCGATCCAGCGTCTTTTTCCATTCTCCCTCTGCCGTTTTTTCATTGTCCAGTAGGACAACACGCCGTTTGCACCTGCCGCTGCGCTTTTTGCTCGAAGTGGTATTACTCACTTTGATGCCACTTCAAAACCACTTGACCGCCTATTTTTTCAGCAGCATGCTGTTCTTGCAACTGCAAAAAAACAAGATCACAGGGTAGTTATTTACGAAGCAGAGTGGCATTTCTGCAAACCTGAACAGGAGACAACGTGGAAAATTTAATACTCAAAAAAACAATCAGAAACATGATGGTATGTCTGGCCAGCGGTGGCGTGCTGGCGGCATGCGGCGGTGGCGGCGACGCCAGCGCACCCGGCGGCTCGCAATTGCTGGCGGCCAGCACGGTGGTCGCTTGCGTGCCGTGGCAAGAGGGCGGCACGTATAACGCGGGCACCGTGGTCACTTATCTGGGCGCCAACTACACGGCCCTGGTAACGCAGACCGATCACGTGGGCTCCGGCTGGAATCCCGTTTCCACACCGAGCCTGTGGAGCGCCGGCGGCACCTGCGACGGCGGCACCACGCCGACCCCGACACCTACTCCCACCCCAACGCCAACCCCGACACCGACGCCGAATCCAACTCCGACCCCAACGCCCACCCCGACACCGACGCCAACCGGCGGCACGTGCGCACTGGCCTGGGTGGCCGGCACGGCCTACAGCGCGGGCGCCACCGTCAGCTATGCGGGCACGAATTACCGCGCCAACTACTGGACGCAGGGCGACAACCCGTCGACCAGCAGCGGCGCCGCCGGCACGGGCAAGCCATGGACCAGCCAGGAGATCTGCAGCACCACGCCGACCCCTACGCCGACACCGACACCGACACCGACACCGACACCGACACCGACACCGACGCCGACACCTACTCCAACGCCGACACCAACTCCAACGCCGACGCCAACGGGCCGCGAAGTCGGTTCCTACTTCGCGCAGTGGGGCGTGTATGGCCGCGACTATGAAGTGGCAAACGTGCACACGAGCGGCGTGGCCGACAAGCTGACCTTCATCAACTACGCTTTCGGCAATATCTATCCGAAAAACGGCGGCTATGAATGCGGCATGATCACCAAGGCCGAGCCGGGCGCGACGAATCCGAACGCGCCGGACGCGGGCACGGGCGGCGATGCCGAGGCCGACTACATCCGCACGCCGAAGCGCACCGTCGATGGCCAGGTCATTCCATGGGACGCTCCACTGTCGGGCAACTTCCTGCAGCTGAAAAAGCTGAAGGCGGCGCACCCGAACCTGAAGCTGTTCATTTCGCTGGGCGGCTGGAGCTGGTCGAAGAACTTCTCCGTCGGTTCGGCCACCGATGCGCTGCGCAAGCAGATGGTGCGCTCGTGCATCGATATCTACATCAAGGGCAACCTGCCGGTACAGGGCGGTCGCGGCGGCGTGGGTGCGGCGGCCAACATCTTTGACGGCATCGACATCGACTGGGAATATCCGGTCGGCGGCGGACAGCCGTACAACACGGTCAGCCCCAACGACAAGCGCAACTTCACCTTGCTGATGGCGGAATTCCGCAGCCAGCTCGATGCGCTCGGTGCAGCCAACGGCAAGCGCTACCTGTTGACGGCGGCTGTCGGCGCCGGCAAGGACAAGATCGACAACACGGAACCGGCCCTGTACTCGCAGTACATGGACTGGATCAACCTGATGACCTACGACTTCCACGGCGGCTGGGAAAACAGCACCAACTTCAACGCCCAGCTGTTTGCCGACCCTGCCGATCCGTCGACGGGCATGGCGCGCGAATACGTGGGCGACAAGGCGGTGCAGTACATGATTGCCGCCGGCGTGCCGCGCGACAAGCTGCTGCTGGGCATACCGTTCTATGGCCGCGGCTGGACGGGCGTGGCGCCGGGGCCGAATGGCGATGGCCTGTACCAGGCAGCCACGGGCATGGCGCCGGGCACGTACGAGTCGGGCATCGAGGACTATAAAATCCTCGTCGCCAAGTCCGGCACGCGCTACTACCATCCCGTGACCAAGCAGCTGTACCTGTACACGGGCGCGGGCGGCCAGTGGTGGAGCTACGATGACCCGACCGTCATCGGCACCAAGGTGAAATACGTGAAGGACCAGGGCTTGCGCGGCGCGTTCTCGTGGGAACTCGATGGCGACGCGAATGGCGTGCTGGCGACCGAGGTGTGGAAAGTGCGGTAATACTGCGCTAGAGTAGGAGGCGGCCGGGCGGCATTGCTGCCCGGCCGCTTGTTCACATAAAAAACAGGAGACGGGCGATGGCGGCGGTATCGACATTCGGAGTCAAGCAGAAAGAACAGCAGCCGGAACAGGAGCTGAGCCGCGAGTGGCGCAGCTGGATCGCGGAAAACCTCATGCTGGGCAGTCATCCGTCGGCGCTGATGCCGGTGCTGCAAAAGGCGGGCATCGCGGAGCCCTTGGCGCGCCGCGAAATCGAGCTGGCGCTGCAAAGCCCGTATCTTGCCGGCGCCGTGCGCCTGTCGAACCGGCTGGCCAAGCGCGACTGGGTGATCGACATCCAGCGCAAGCTGAACCAGCTGCGCGACCGCGATATTCCCCGCCGCGACAAATTGACGGCGCAGGAATTCCTGGACGAGTATTACTCCACCAACCAGCCCGTCATCATCACGGGCATGATGGACGACTGGCCCGCCATGGCCAAGTGGAGCCCCGCCTATTTCCGCGCGCATTACGCGCAGCGCGAAGTGGAAGTGCAGTTCGGCCGCGAGGCGGACGATCAGTACGAAATGAACAGCGTGGCCCACAAGCGCAAGATGGCGTTTGGCGAGTACGCGAGCCTGGTCGAGGGCGGCGGTGCGACCAACGATTTCTACATGACGGCGAATAACGATTCGCAAAACCGGCAAGCCCTGCGCGAGCTGTGGGACGATATCGGCCAACTGCCCGAATACCTGAAGCAGGATGGCGGCCCCACGGGATTTTTATGGTTCGGCCCGGCCGGCACCGTGACGCCATTCCACCACGACCTGACGAACAACTTCATGGCGCAGGTCAAAGGGCGCAAGCGGCTGCGCATCATGGCCGCCTGCGAGGTGGCGCGCGTGTACAACCAGCGCCACTGTTTTACGCCAGTCGACGGGCGCGACATCGACGTGCGGCGCTATCCGCTGATGGCCGACGTGCAGGTGCGCGAATGCGTGCTGGCGCCGGGCGAGATCCTGTTTTTGCCCGTCGGCTGCTGGCATTTCGTCGAAGCGCTCGACGTATCGATGACGGTGGCGTTTACCAACTTCAAATGGGATAACGATTTTTACAGCAAGTATCCATCGAATCACGACTTCTGATGGCGGGGCCAAGATGGCCGCGAACAGCCGCCTTATGGGCGGCTTTTTTCATGCTACGGTGCGCTTCTTGTATCAGATATTTCCATAAAATAATTGATTCAAATCATTTTGCAGCAATTATTTTGATATGAATAGCCACGATGTTTCATTATCCAGATGCTCATGGCGGGCGGATAATTTGATGGCTGGCGCGGCGCCAGCACCGACAACATCTGGAGGCGGCAGGGCATGAACACGCAGCAAATGACACAGTTACAGCAAGCAGCAGGTAGTGCCGAACTTCGGCTCGACACGCGGCTGACCCGCGAAGCGGCCGAGCTGCTGGCCAGGGCCGACATCCATCTGAATGGCCGCGCCGCCTGGGACATGCAGCTGCGCAAACCGGGCGTGCCGGAGCGCGCCTTCGCCAGCGGCAACTTGGGCCTGGGCGAGGCCTATATGGACGGCGACTGGGATGCGCAGCAGCTCGACGAATTCTTTTGCCATCTGCTGCGCGCCCGGGTGGCCGACGACGTGCGCCCCATGCGCCTGGCTTTTCACGTCTTGTATGCACGCCTGTTCAACCTGCAGACGGAGCGTCGCGCCTGGACGGTGGGCAAGGAGCATTACGACCTGGGCAACGCCTTCTATGCGGCCATGCTCGACCCGCGCATGACCTATACCTGCGGCTACTGGAAGGATGCGGGCAACCTGGCCGAGGCGCAGGAAGCCAAGCTCGATCTGGTTTGCCGCAAACTGTGCCTGGAACCGGGCATGCGCGTGCTCGACATCGGCTGCGGCTGGGGCAGCTTCATGCGCTATGCGGCGGAAAAATACCAGGTGCAATGCGTGGGCGTGACGATCTCGCAAGAGCAGGCCGCGTATGCGCGCAGCATGCCGGGCGGCGAGCGCCTGGACTTCCGCTTGCAGGACTACCGCGACATCGATGAAAAATTCGATCGCATCGTCAGCATCGGCATGTTCGAGCACGTGGGGCACAAGAACCACCGCGCCTTCATGGAAGTGGCGCACCGCTGCCTGGAAGACGACGGCCTGTTCCTGCTGCACACGATCGGCAAGAACAAGCGCCATTCCACGTGCGACCCGTGGATCGACAAATACATTTTCCCGAATGGCGACTTGCCGTCGATCGGCCAGATCGGCGACGCCATGGACGATCTGTTCGTGGCCGAAGACTTGCACAACTTCGGCGCCGACTACGACAAGACCCTGATGGCCTGGCACGCCAATTTTGAGCAGGCGTGGCCGCGCTTTGCCGCCCGGCTGGGCGAGCGCTTCCACCGCATGTGGTCCTACTATCTGCTGTCCTGCGCCGGCGCCTTCCGCGCGCGCGACCTGCAGCTGTGGCAGTGGATGCTGTCGAAGCAGGGTGTGCTGGGAGGGTATGCTCGTATCAGCTGATATCATGGACTGATGGATATCAATCAAGCGCGGACCTTCCTCGAAGTGGCGTCCTGCGGCAGCTTCATCATGGCGGCCGAACGCATGCACGTGACGCAGACGGCCGTCAGCGCCCGCATCCGCACCCTGGAGCAGCAGTTGGGGCGCCAGCTGTTCGTGCGCAACAAGGCGGGCGCGCGCCTGACGTCGGCCGGCGAGCGCTTCATGCGCCATGCGGCCACCATGGTGCAGGTGTGGGAGCGGGCGCGCCACCAGGTGGCCTTGCCGCCGGGGCGCGACGACGCCGTCAGCATCGGCTGCGAACTGAGCTTGTGGCCGCCGCTGCTGGGCGACTGGCTGATACGCATGAGCCGCGACTGTCCCGAGATCGCCCTGCGCGCGGAAGTTGACAGCCCCGCGCGCCTGCTCGACGCCGTGCACGACGGCTCGCTCGACCTGGCCGTGCTGTACAACCCGCCCCAGCGCCCGGGCCTGGCCAGCGAACTGCTGGCCGAGGAAAAGCTGGTGATGGTGACCACGCGCGCCGACGGCCAGATGCATGCCGATACGTACGTGTATGTGGACTGGGGGCCCAGCTTCGCGGCCAATCACCAGGCCACGTATCCGGAGCTGAGCAGCCCGCCCGTGTCGATCTCACTGGGGCCGCTGGCCCTCGTCTACCTGCTGGAAGTGGGCGGCGCCAGTTATTTTCGCATCGGCAGTGCGCAACCCTATCTTGACGCGGGTCTCTTGCACCGCGTGCGCGACGCGCCCGAATTCTCGCATTCCGCCTACGCCGTCTACGCGGCCCAGCGCGACAATCCGACCCTGGACCGGGCCCGTGCCTGCCTGCTCGAGGTGGCGGAGAGAATCAAGTAGCTTCGACAGACGTAAAAAAGCCGACCCGAGGGTCGGCTTTTTGCTGTTTCAATCGCAGCGCTTAGTCGCGGCTGCCGCCAGCGAAACCCAGCAACGAGAGCAGGCTGGTGAAGATGTTGTACACGTCCAGGTAGATGCGCAGGGTGGCGGAGATGTAGTTGGTCTCGCCGCCGTTGATGATTTGCTGCACGTCATACAGGATGTAGGCCGAGAAGATGGCGATGGCAACCATGGAGATCACGATCGACAGTGCCGACAGTCCCAGGAAGATGTTCGCCACCGATGCCAGGATCAGCACGATCACGCCGGCGAACAGCCATTTGCCCATGGCCGAGAAGTCGCGCTTCGAGACCGTCGCGATCGTCGCCATTACGGCCAGGATGGTGGCCGTGCCGCCGAATGCCGTCATGATCAGCATGCCGCCGTTCGAGTAGCCGAGCGTGCGCGTCAGGATAGGCGTGAGCATCAGGCCCATGAAGAAGGTAAAGCCCAGCAGGACGGCGACGCCGAGGCCCGAGTTCTTGGTCTTTTCAATCGCGTACATGAAGCCGAATGCGACGGCCATGAAGATGATGAAGCCCATGCCGCCGGTCAGCATCGGCAAATGCATTTGCACGCCGATGAAGGCGCCCAGCACGGTCGGGATCATGGACAGCGCCAGCAGCCAGTAAGTGTTGCGCAAGACCTGATGGCGGACTTGCTGCATGCCCCCCGACAGGTCAAAGGTGCGTTGCATGTTCTGATTCATAGTGCCTCCGTGTTGTCAATTCAAATTACTACTTTACCCAAGGATAGCATGGGGGGCGGAATTTGCCAAAAAAGCAGCTTAAGATTTCATTAAACAGGAGCAGGGCGGCAAGATGCCCCCTGCCTGTCTGGGTGATATGGGGTGGAGTATGGTAAAATCAAAGGTTGATTGAGTTCTCAATTTACCGTTTTAAACCTTACTTTTTATTGGAGTTTTCACACATGGCAATCGAACGCACCCTGTCGATCATCAAACCAGACGCAGTTGCAAAAAACGTAATCGGTCAAATCTACTCGCGTTTTGAAAACGCTGGCCTGAAAATCGTTGCAGCACGCATGACCCAACTGTCGCGCGAACAAGCTGAAGGTTTCTACGCAGCGCACAAAGAGCGCGGCTTCTTCAAGGATCTGGTCGACTTCATGGTTTCCGGTCCAGTCATGATCCAGGCCCTGGAAGGCGAAAACGCCGTTCTGGCCCACCGTGACCTGATGGGCGCGACCGATCCGAAGAAAGCAGAAAAAGGCACGATCCGCGCCGATTTCGCCGATTCGATCGACGCTAACGCCGTACACGGTTCCGACGCTGTCGAAGCTGCTAAAGTGGAAATCGCTTACTTCTTCCCAGAACTGAAGGCTTAATTGCCTTAGATAACGTTATTTCCTGGCGTTATCTGTGAAATAACTTATCACCCCCTGTTCCCGCTGCGCTGTGGAGTTTTCGCTCCGAATGCGCGCGGGGACGGATTTTTAGAATAGACAAGATCATGAATACGACGACCCTCACCAACTTGCTGGACCTCGATCCCGCGCAACTCATCGCCTACTGCGCCGAGTTGGGAGAGAAACCGTTTCGTGCGAAACAATTGCAACGTTGGATACACCAGTTCGGCGCCTCCGACTTCGACGCCATGACGGACCTGGCCAAGTCGCTGCGCGACAAGCTGGCCACGCGCGCCGAAGTGCGCGCCCCGGCCATCATCAGCGACCACACGTCGACGGACGGCACGCGCAAGTGGCTGGTCGACGTGGGCAATGGCAATGCCGTGGAAACCGTGTTCATTCCGGAAGAAAACCGCGGCACCCTGTGCATCTCGACCCAGGCCGGCTGCGCCGTGAACTGCCGTTTCTGCTCGACGGGCAAGCAGGGCTTCAACCGCAACCTCAGTGTCGGCGAAATCATCGGCCAGCTGTGGATGGCGGAATTCGAATTGCGCCGCACCAAGGGCATCGAGCCGGGCCCGAAAGGCGAGCGCCAGATCACCAACGTGGTCATGATGGGCATGGGCGAGCCCCTGCTGAACTTTGAGCCGACCGTCACGGCCCTGAAATTGATGCTCGACGACAACGCTTACGGCCTGTCGCGCCGCCGCGTGACCCTGTCGACGTCGGGCGTCGTGCCGATGATGGACAAGCTGTCGCAGGAAGTGCCGGTGGCCCTGGCCGTCTCGCTGCACGCCTCGAACGACGCCTTACGCGACGGTTTGATTCCACTGAACAAGAAATACCCGCTGAAGGAATTGATGGCGGCCTGCAAGCGCTACCTGGAATTCGCCCCGCGCGATTTCATTACCTTCGAATACTGCATGCTCGACGGCGTCAATGACAGCGACGAGCACGCGCGTGAACTGCTGGCGCTGGTGCAAGACCGCGAGTTCGGCGTGAACTGCAAGTTTAACCTGATCCCGTTCAACCCCTTCCCCGAGTCGGGCCTGTTCCGCTCGAAAAACCCGCGCATCAAGGCTTTTGCCCAAGTGCTCATGGATGGCGGCATCATCACCACCGTGCGCAAGACGCGCGGCGACGATATCGATGCGGCCTGCGGCCAGCTGGCTGGCGAAGTCAAGGACCGCACCCGGGTGCAGGAACGCATGGAAAAGATGACTGAATATCAACAGAAATTTGGCGCCAATTTCGGCAAGATCGTGGAGATCCGCTCCTGATGCGGGGAGGCATGGCTTATCCTGGCATACTTGCCGCGGCTGTTGTCAGCCTGGGCGTGCTGCTTGCCGGCTGTGCTTCCACCGCGGACAAGGAGCAAGCCGCATCTGTCGAGCAGCGCGCCGCCTTGCGCTTGCAGCTGGCCAGCGCCTATTATATGCAAGACCAGTTTGTGGTGGCGTTGGCCGAAGCGGAGCAGGCGGTCCAGCTGGTGCCGGG
The DNA here is from genome assembly GCF_001445815.1 of Janthinobacterium sp. Ant5-2-1. Taxonomy (NCBI): domain Bacteria; kingdom Pseudomonadati; phylum Pseudomonadota; class Betaproteobacteria; order Burkholderiales; family Oxalobacteraceae; genus Janthinobacterium; species Janthinobacterium sp. Ant5-2-1. The sequence goes on from NZ_LNCE01000178.1 coordinate 8,585, forward strand.
CAACGCGCAGGTGCGCGGCATGCGCGCCCTGATTTTTGCCGCTCTGCGCCAACCTGTCGCTGCTGAAAAAGATTTTCTTTACGCATTGCGCCTTGCGCCCCACAATCCCGAGTTGAGCAATAATTATGGCCTGTTTCTGTGCCAGACCGGGCGCGAGGCGCAGTCGCTGGCGTATTTTGATGCCGCATTGCAAGATGCCGCCTATGGCACGCCCGAACTGGCGCTGCATAATGCGGCCGCGTGCAGCCTGGTCATGAAAGATTACCCGCGCGCCGCCAGCTACTGGCTCAAGGCGGAGCGCATCGCACCTGGCGCGGCAATCACCTATGCCGGCCTGGTGCGCGTGTATTACCAACAGCAAGACTACCGGCAAGCGGCTCATTACCTTGAGCGGCTCGGTAAAGTAGCGACAATGGAGAGCCAGACGGCCGATGTGCTGTGGCTCGGGATCAAGGTGCAGCATAAGCTCGGGGATGCGGGTGCGGAAGCTGGCCTGGGAGCGCATTTGCGCAACCACCATTCCGGCTCCCCCGAATATGCTGCTTATCAAAATGGGGCGTTTGATGAGTGAGACAGGGATACCAATGAATTCAGAGTGGGCAGAAACGCCTCAGCAGCAGCCCCAGGGCAATCTTGCGTTGGCAGGTGCACAGTTGAAGGCGCAGCGCGAAGCGCTGGGCTGGCCTGTAGAGCAGGTGGCCGACCAGCTCAAGCTGGCGCCGCGCCAGGTGATCGCGCTGGAAGAGGGCGACATGGCGGCCTTGCCGAACCTGGCTGTGGTGCGCGGTTTCGTGCGCGCCTACGCCAAGGTGGTGCGCCTCGACGCGGCGCCGCTGGTGGCCATGATCGAAGTCCACCCGGCACCGGCGCAAGACCCGGCCGCGCCCGTGCGGCGTGAAATTTCCGCCACGTTTTCCGAATCGCGCTTCCCCTCGATGACGCAGCGCTCGTCGAACCAGACTCCCCTGTGGATCGCCGGCGCCGTGGCCGTCGTCGTGGCGGCCGCCTTTGGTGCGTATAAACTCGGCTACGTGCCGGCCAGCCTGCTGTCTTCGCAAGCCGGGAAAGAAACATCGCATGCGGAAGTGGGCCCCGTGGAAACGACCCTGATCAAGCCGGGCCAGGATTTGACGCCCGTGCAGTCGCCGTCCGTGCCCCTGATTTCCGTGCCGCCGCCACCAGGCAACGATACGCAGACGGGCGCACCGGCTGCCGCCATCGCTTCGGCGCCGGCCGCCGCCGTGCCGCCAGCGGCCGTGCCAGCCCCGGCGACAACTGCCGTCACGCCGCCTGCTGCCGCCCCTGCCGTGGGCGCAAATGCGCTGGTGCTGAAGGTGGAGCAGGATTCCTGGGTGGAAATCCGCCGCCCTGGCAGCGCGCCGCTGATTTCGCGCATGGTCAAGGCGGGCAGCACGGAAACCTTCGATATCACGGGTCCGGCCACCCTGGTGGTGGGCAAGCCCGGTGTGGTGCAGGCAACCTTGCGCGGCGCCAAGCTGGAGCTGCCGACCGTTGCCGGCGGCACGATCTCGCGCGTCAGCATCAAATAATTGCAGTAACCGTTCAAGCAAACTCAGAAGATAATATTATGGCTACCTCGAAAACAGCGATCGGCTCCGGTCCATCCGGCCGCCGCGACAGCCGCAAGGTGCTGATCGCGCACGGCCAGCGCCAGATCTGGGTGGGCGGCGACGCCCCCGTGGTGGTGCAGTCGATGACGAACACGGATACGGCGGACGCCATCGGCACGGCGATCCAGATCAAGGAACTGGCGCGTGCCGGTTCGGAGCTGGTGCGCCTGACGGTGGACCGTCCGGAAGCGGCCGCGGCCGTCCCCTACATCCGCGAACAGCTCGACAAGATGGACATCGACGTGCCGCTGGTGGGCGATTTTCACTACAACGGCCATACCCTGCTCAACGACTACCCCGATTGCGCGCGCGCGCTGTCAAAGTACCGCATCAATCCGGGCAACGTGGGAAAGGGCGCCAAGCGCGACACGCAATTTGCGCAAATGATCGAAGCGGCTTGCCGTTACGACAAGCCGGTGCGCATCGGCGTGAACTGGGGCAGCCTCGATCAAGCCTTGCTGGCGCGCATCATGGATGAAAACGCGGGCCGCGCCGAACCGTGGCCGGCGCAAGCCGTCATGTATGAAGCGCTGGTGACGTCGGCCATTGAAAACGCCGTGCGCGCCGAAGAGCTGGGCCTGGGCCGCGACAAGATCATCCTGTCGTGCAAGGTCTCGGGCGTGCAGGACCTGATCGCCGTATACCGCGAACTGGCGCAGCGCTGCGACTATCCGCTGCACCTGGGCTTGACGGAAGCGGGCATGGGCAGCAAGGGCATCGTCGCCTCGACGGCGGCTCTGGCCGTGCTGCTGCAAGAGGGCATCGGCGACACCATCCGCATTTCGCTCACGCCCGAACCGGGCGGCGACCGTACGCGTGAAGTCATTGTCGGCCAGGAAATCCTGCAAACCATGGGCTTGCGCAAGTTCGCGCCCATGGTCATCGCCTGTCCCGGTTGCGGCCGCACGACGTCGACCACCTTCCAGGAGCTGGCCGACAACATCCAGACGTATCTGCGCGAGCAGATGCCGGAGTGGAAGAAATCGTATCCGGGCGTGGAAGCGATGAACGTGGCCGTCATGGGCTGCATCGTCAACGGCCCCGGCGAATCGAAGCATGCGAACATCGGCATCAGCCTGCCCGGCACGGGCGAGTCGCCTGCCGCGCCCGTATTTGTCGACGGCGAAAAAGTCGTCACCTTGCGCGGCGAACGCATCGTCGAGGAATTCCAGGACATCGTCCTCAATTATGTTAAAAGCCATTACGGCGCCGCCGCCACGGCAACGGCGTAGGTCAGGTAGGTCGGATTAGCGCTACGCGCGTCATCCGGCAATCAAGTTAAAGCAAAGAAGAACACTATGTCCGAAAATAAAAAGCTCGACAAGATCACAGCAGTCAAAGGCATGAACGATATCCTGCCAGCCGACGCCCCGCTGTGGGAATTGTTTGAAAACACGGCGCAATCCGTGCTGCAAAGCTATGGCTTCCAGCAGATCCGCACGCCGATCGTGGAAGAAACGAAATTGTTCGCGCGCGCCATCGGCGCCGTGACCGATATCGTGGAAAAGGAAATGTATTCGTTCACCGATTCGATGAACGGCGACAACCTGACCCTGCGTCCTGAAGGCACGGCCGGCGTGGTGCGCGCCGTCGTCGAGCACAACCTCGTCTACGAAGGCCCGAAACGCCTGTGGTACAAGGGCCAGATGTTCCGCCACGAGCGTCCACAGAAAGGCCGCTACCGCCAGTTCCACCAGTTCGGCGCGGAAGCCATCGGCTTTACGGGCCCGGACATCGACGCCGAGCTGATCATGATGACCCGCCGCCTGTGGGATGACCTGGGCCTGGAAGGCATCCGCCTGGAACTGAACTCGATCGGCGACGCGGCCGAGCGCCTGCGCCACCGCGCCGACCTGATCGCCTACCTGGAAGGCCACAGCGAGCTGCTCGACGAGGAAGCCAAGCGCCGCCTGCACAGCAATCCGCTGCGTATTTTGGATACCAAGAATCCTGCCATGCAGGATCTGGTCAATGGCGCGCCGAAGCTGCTGGAGTACCTGGGCGAGGAATCGCTGGCCCATTTCCACGGCGTGCAGAAGATTCTGAACCACAACAATATTCCATTCATCATCAATCCACGCCTGGTGCGCGGCCTCGATTACTACAACCGCACGGTGTTCGAGTGGGTCAGCGACAAGCTGGGCGCGCAAGGCACGGTCTGCGCCGGTGGCCGCTATGACGGCATGGTGGAAATGTTTGGCGGCAAATCGACGCCAGCCGTCGGCTTCGGCATGGGCGTCGAACGCCTGGTGCTGCTGATGAAGGACGCGGCCGAGCCGGAACAGCCAGCCCAGTGCGACGTCTACCTGGTGCACCAGGGCGAGCAGGCAGGCTTGCAAGCGTTCGTGCTGGCAGAGCGGATTCGCGATGCGGGCCTGGACGTTGTGCTACATTGCGCAGCGAGCAACGGTGGCGGCAGCTTCAAGACGCAAATGAAAAAGGCCGATGCCAGCGGCGCGGCGTTTGCCGTGATCATGGGCGATGATGAAATCGCCAACAACGTCGCGACGGTGAAAGCCATGCGCGAAGCCGATGCGGGCGCGCAGCAGAACACGGTGCCGTTCGACGATGTCGTCGATTATGTGGTGGACCAGATCATCGGCGACCACGATTGCGGCCATGACCACGGTCCTGGCGGCCACGTGCATCATCACCACTGATTTGCAGCAAGACCGTTCTACCCTCGATCAACTACTCATTAAAACTGACGACCCATGGCATACGATCACGAAGAACAAGAACAACTGGCAACCCTCAAGGCCTGGTGGCAGCGCAATGGCAATCTGACCTCCTGGGTCCTGATCGTGGCGCTGGCAGGCTACAGCGGCTGGGCTGGCTGGCAGTACTACCAGCGCACGCAGGCTGCGCAAGCGGGCCAGCTGTACGACGAACTGCAAAACGCCATCGCCGCCAAGGACACGGCCAAGGTGATGCGCGCGGCCGGCGACATGCAGTCGCGTTTCAGCGGCACGGCGTATGCGCAGATGAGCGCCCTGGCCGCGGCCAAGGTGGCGTTCGATGCGAACGACCTGAAAACGGCCAAGACCCAGCTGCAATGGGTGGCCGAGCATGGCACGGAAGAGTACAAGTCCATCGCCAAGCTGCGCCTGGCAGGCGTCCTGCTGGATGAAAAAGCCTACGATGAAGCGCTGAAAGTGCTGGCAACGGCTTCCGTGGCGCAATTTGCCGGCGCCGTGGCCGACCGCAAGGGCGACATCCTGGTGGCGCAAAACAAGCTGGCCGATGCCCGCACGGCCTACCTGGCCGCACTGGCTGCGACGGACAAGAACAATCCAGGCCGTCAACTGATCCAAGTCAAACTGGAAGCGATCGGCGGTACGGTGCCGGAAGACAAAGCCAAGGCTGACAAGGCTGCCGCCTGACAGGAACACTGATGGCGTGGCCGGGTGGCGTTATGCGCCGTCTGCCTTGCCCTTACAAGTACAAGAAAAAGGTTGGATAACACTTATGCGTGTCACTGAAAAGCTGGTAGCTGCAAGTCTGTTGGCCCTGATGGCCGGTTGCTCGTCGTGGAACCCGTTCGCTTCGAAAGATCCGAAAGTCGAACCGGCCAAGCTGGTCGAGTTAAAATCGAGCATCGCCGTGCGCGACGCCTGGAAGTATTCGATCGGCAAGGCCGGCGTGTACGCGTTTACGCCTGCGCTGGCCGGCAACAGCCTGTACGTGGTCAGCGCCGATGGCGCGCTGGCGCGCCTCGATGCGGCCAGCGGCCGTGAAACGTGGCGCGTCAAGGCCGGCAGCGATATCACCGCGAGTGCCGGCAGCGATGGCACGGTCGTGGCCGTCGGTGCCGCCAAGGGCGCCGTGCTGGCGTTTGACGCCGATGGCAAGCAGCTTTGGAAGGCGCAGGCATCCAGCGAAGTATTGACGGCGCCCGTCGTGGGGCAGGGCGTGGTCGTGGTACGCAGCGTCGACAACCGCATCGTCGGCTTCGACGCCAAGACGGGCGAGCGCAAGTGGACGGTGCAGCGCGCCACGCCGGCATTGACCCTGCGCAATGCGCCGGGCATGGTGCTGGGCGGTGCGAACATCTACGTGGCCCAGCCTGGCGGCAAGCTGCTGGCACTGACGGCAGCGACCGGTGTGGTACGCTGGGAGATCGTCGTCAGCGAACCGCGCGGCGCTACCGAACTGGAGCGCGTCTCCGACATCGCCGGCACGCCGGTGGTGTACGAAGGCGAAGTGTGCGCCGTCACCTACCAGGGCAAGGCGGGCTGCTTCGATGCCGCCACGGGCGTGCCGCGCTGGACCAAGCCGATCTCGTCCGATGTGGGCGTGGCCGTCGACCAGCGTTTCGTGTTTGTCGCGGATGACCAGGGCGCCGTCGTGGCGTTCAGCCGCGAAGGCGGCCAGAGCGCCTGGAAGAATGAGGCGCTGGCGCGCCGCCGCCTGTCGACGCCGGCCTCCTACGGCCGCAGCGTCGCCGTGGGCGACTATCAAGGTTACATCCACTTCCTGTCACGGGAAGATGGCGCATTAATAGGTCGTGTCAGCACCGATGGTAGCCCGATTGTTTCGGCTCCCGTTGTTGCCGGTTCGAATTTGATTTTTCAAACCCAATCAGGGACAGTGACCGCTCTCGCGGTCGAGTAATACAATGAAGCCGGTAATTGCACTAGTAGGTCGACCCAATGTTGGGAAATCGACTTTATTCAATCGTCTGACCCGCTCGCGCGATGCGCTGGTGGCGGATTTGCCTGGGTTGACGCGCGATCGTCACTATGGCGAAGGCCGTGTCGGCGAACGTCCCTTCCTCGTCATCGATACGGGTGGTTTCGAACCCGTCGCCAAGGAAGGCATCATGCACCAGATGGCACTGCAGACCAAGCAGGCCGTGGCCGAGGCCGACGTGGTGGTGTTCATCGTGGACGGCCGTCAAGGCCTGACCCCGCATGACAAGACCATCGTCGACTTCCTGCGCAAGAGCGGTCGCCCGGTCTTGTTGGTGGTCAACAAAAGCGAAGGCATGCGCTACACGGCCGTCGTGTCCGAATTCTATGAATTGGGCATGGGCGATCCGTATGCGATCTCGTCGGCGCACGGCGACGGCGTCAACGACCTCGTCGAAGTGATGCTGGATCTGGCGTTCGCGCAGCGTCCGGATGAGCCTGAAGAGCTGGAAAAGACCGACCGCGGCATCAAGATCGCCCTCGTCGGCCGTCCGAACGTGGGCAAGTCGACCTTGATCAACACCTTGCTGGGCGAAGAGCGCGTGATCGCCTTCGACATGCCGGGCACGACGCGCGATTCGATCGAAATCCCGTTCGAGCGCGATGGCCAGCAATACACCCTGATCGACACGGCCGGTATCCGCCGCCGCGGCAAGGTGTTTGAAGCGATCGAGAAATTCTCGGTGGTGAAAACGCTGCAGTCGATTTCCGAAGCCAACGTGGTCGTGCTGATGCTCGACGCGCAGCAGGATATCTCGGAGCAGGACGCGCATATCGCCGGCTTTATCCTGGAATCGGGCCGCGCGCTGGTCGTGGCCGTGAATAAATGGGATGGCTTGCAATCGCACGAGCGCGACGAGATCAAGATCGATATCGACCGCAAGCTCGATTTCCTGTCGTTCGCGCAGATGCATTTCATTTCGGCGCTGAAGGGCACCAACATCGGTCCACTGATGAAGTCGCTCAACGCCGCGTATGCGGCCGCCATGTGCGACCTGTCGACGCCGAAGCTGACGCGCGCCCTGATCGAGGCCGTGGAGAAGCAGGAACCGCGCCGCAAGGGCTCGATCCGTCCGAAGCTGCGCTATGCGCACCAGGGCGGCATGAACCCGCCTGTGATCGTTATTCACGGCAATGCGCTCGACGCCGTTGGCGATCCGTACAAACGCTATCTGGAAAAACATTTCCGCGATACGTTTGCCCTGGTCGGCACGCCGCTGCGCATCGAACTGCGTACGGGTAAAAACCCGTTTGCACGCACGCCTAGCAAGTAAATAGTTAACGGCTGAATTAAGTGCATATTAAGGCGCCGCGGAGATAATGCGGCGCCGACAGACATTTAATGGCTGTTTGCACGAAAATAATAAAGTGTTAATGCGCCATGCGCGACAGCGATCGCGAAAACAGGTTACAGTAGCTATGACGCATCTTTCTTTCTTTGAAAGGTGTGAGAGCACTTGAAATCAAGCGAGTCGCCTCCAATTCTTACACAACAACATAAACAACGGAGCTGTTATGAGCAACAAAGGGCAACTGTTACAAGACCCATTCCTCAATGCATTACGCAAAGAGCATGTTCCTGTCTCGATCTACCTGGTCAATGGCATTAAATTGCAGGGCCATATCGAATCGTTTGATCAATATGTCGTATTGCTGCGCAATACGGTGACACAGATGGTGTACAAGCATGCCATCTCGACAGTGGTGCCGGCCCGTGCCGTCAATCTCAATATTGAATCTGAAGCGGAGTAAAGCGTTGAGCTTGACGGCCCAGCGCCTTTCACCCTCCATCGCCCCCGTCCGCGCCAGCGGCGCTGATGCGTTTGCATCGGCGTCGGCGTCCGCCGCAACTCATCAGATGCCATCATGCGCGCGGCACTAGTCGGAGTTGACTTCGGTCACAGCGACTTTGCCGCCAGCATGGAGGAACTCATGCTGTTGTCGCGTTCGGCTGGCGCAGACCCGATTTCCACCATCACGGCCAAGCGTTCCAGTCCCGATTCCGCGTATTTCGTCGGCAGCGGCAAGGCCGATGAAATTGGCGACGTCGTCGTCAACGATGGCCTGGAAATCGTTATCTTCAACCATGCCCTTTCACCTGCCCAGCAGCGCAATCTGGAAAAGCGCCTGAATGTGCGCGTGCTCGACCGTACCAGCCTGATTCTCGACATCTTTGCGCAGCGCGCCAAGAGCCACGAGGGCAAGCTGCAAGTCGAGCTGGCGCAGCTGCAGCATCTGGCCACGCGCCTGATCCGCGGCTGGACCCACCTTGAGCGGCAAAAGGGTGGTATCGGCTTGCGCGGTCCCGGCGAGACGCAGCTCGAGACCGACCGCCGGCTGATCGGCGACCGCGTCAAGGCCTTGCGCGCCCGTCTGGAAAAGCTGCACAAGCAGCGCGAAACGCAGCGCCGCGCGCGCGGCCGCAATCACACATTCTCGGTGTCCCTGGTCGGCTATACCAATGCCGGCAAGTCGACCCTGTTCAATGCCGTGACCAAGGCCGGCGTGTATGTCGCCGACCAGTTGTTCGCCACGCTCGACACCACCTCGCGCCGGGTTTACCTGGGGCAGGAGGTGGGCAACGTGGTGATCTCCGACACGGTCGGCTTCGTGCGCGAATTGCCGCACCAATTGGTGGCCGCCTTCCGCGCCACGCTCGAAGAAACCATCCATGCCGATTTGCTGCTGCACGTCGTCGACGCCGCGTCGCCGGTGCGCATGGAGCAGATCGAGCAGGTCAACCTGGTCTTGAAAGAGATCGGCGCCGATCATATTCCGCAAATCCTCGTGTGGAACAAGATCGATGCGGCCGGGCTGGAGCCTTCGGTGGAGCGCGATGAATATGCTACGATCAGTCGCGTGTTCGTCAGTGCGCAGAAGGGCAGTGGGCTCGACCTGCTGCGCGATGCGATTGTCGAGATGGCCAGGAAGGCGCCTCGTTCGGCCCACCTGTATCAGAACGATGAAGCACCGCAGGAAGATCAGTTTGACGGTCAGTACGACCAGCACGATGGCGCCGCCCCGGACCAGGACGAAGAGCCTGGCGAGGACGATAGGATTTCCACCCACTCCCAAGTCGGAACACGATAGTTATGCTTGTCTCCCTACTCAAAAAAACAGGCTTGAAGTTGTCCCTGAACGATCCCCGCTGGGGCAATCGCAAGGACGACGGCAAGAAAGCCCAAGAAGGCAAAAAGCCCGGCGAAGGTCCGCCGGACCTCGATCAGTTGTGGCGCGATTTCAATCAGCGCCTGAACGCCTTTTTCGGACAGAAGAACCGTCCCGACAACGGCGGCAATAACAACGGCGGCGGTGGTCCGCGTCCCGACATGAAGGGTGCAGGCATCACGGCCGGCGTGGTCGGCGTGATCGCCGTCTTCATCTGGCTCGCCAGCGGCGCCTTCATCGTGCAAGAGGGCCAGAGTGGCGTCGTGCTGACGTTTGGCCAATACACGCGCACGGCGCCGGCCGGTCTCAACTGGCGCTGGCCGTATCCGTTCCAGACAGATGAAACCGTCAACGTGTCGCAGGTGCGCACGGTGGAAGTTGGCTATCGCACGTCGCTGCGCAACAAGCAGGCCAGCGAGTCGCTGATGCTGACGGACGATGAAAACATCATCGACATCCAGTTCGCGGTGCAGTACACCTTGAAAGATCCGGTGGAATGGCTGTTCAGCCTGCGCGACCAGGAAGACACCTTGCGCCAGGTCGCCGAGACGGCGATCCGCGAAGTGGTCGGCCGCAGCAAGATGGATTTCGTGCTGTATGAAGGCCGTGAAAAAGTGGCCTTCGACACGCAAAAATTGATGCAGCAGATTCTTGAAGATTACAAGTCTGGCGTGTTGATCAACAACGTGACGATGCAGGCCGTGCAGCCGCCGGAGCAGGTGCAAGCCGCTTTCGACGATGCCGTCAAGGCAGGCCAGGACCGTGAGCGCCAGAAGAATGAAGGCCAGGCTTACGCCAATGACGTCATTCCTAAAGCACGCGGCGCGGCATTCCGCCTGGTGCAGGAAGCCGAGGCCTACCGGGCCATGGTGACCGAGAACTCCGAAGGTAATGCGTCGCGCTTCAAGCAGGTGCTGGTCGAGTACCAGAAGGCGCCGGCCGTCACGCGCGACCGCATGTACCTGGAAACGATGCAGCAAGTGTTCAGCAGTGCCAGCAAGGTCATGGTTGACGCCAAGACGGGCAGCAATCTGCTGTATCTGCCGCTCGACAAGTTGATCGCCCAGCAGGCGGCGTCGGACGCCTCGGCCGCGGCAGCGCGCACCACAGCGGCCGCACCCGCAGCCAATACCGTAATGCCACAGGAAGCCATGCAGACAGTAGAAGTCAATTCGCGTCGCGACAGCCGCTCTTCGCGTGAACGGGAGAGCCGCTAATGAACCGTATCGTCGCCGCCCTGATCGCGGGCTTTATCGCGATCATGCTCCTTTCCTCGACCGTGTTTGTCGTCGATCAGCGTAAATACGCCATCGTCTTCGCCCTGGGTGAAGTCAAGGACGAGATCAGCAAACCAGGCTTGTACTTCAAGCTGCCGCCGCCGTTCCAGAACGTCATCTACCTGGACAAGCGCATCCTGACGCTCGACACGCCGGAGCCGGAGCGCTTCATCACGGCCGAGAAGAAGAATATCCTCGTCGACGCCTATGTGAAGTGGCGCATCGTCAATCCGAAGACCTATTTCCGCAGCTTTGGCGGTGATGAAAGCCGCGCCCGCAACCGCATGTCGCAAATCGTCAAGGCTGCGCTGAATGATGAAATCACCAAGCGCACGGTGCGCGAAGTGATCTCGGGCGAGCGTGGCAAGGTGATGCAGGCGATCAAGGCCAAGGTGGCGGCCGAGGCCGAGGCCATCGGCGTGGGCATCGTCGATGTGCGCCTGAAGCGCGTCGATTACGTCGAGCAGATCAACAACTCGGTGTACGAACGCATGAAGTCCGAGCGCGTGCGCGTGGCCAACGAGCTGCGTTCGACCGGTTCGGCCGACTCCGAGAAAATCCGTGCCGACGCCGACAAGCAGCGCACGGTGATCCTGGCCGAAGCGTACCGCGAAGCCGAGAAGATCCGCGGCGAGGGCGACGCCAAGGCATCGCAAGTGTATGCGGAAGCGTTTGGCCGGAATCCGGAGTTCTACAAGTTTTACCGCAGCCTGGAAGCCTACCGCGCCACGTTCAAGGACAAGGGCGACGTGATGGTGGTCGATCCGAGTTCGGAATTCTTCAAGTACTTCAAGGGTAACGGCACGGCCGCTCCATCCAAGAAGTAAAACAGCATCGACACTGCCCCCGGCCGCAAGACCGGGTGCAGCATGAGCGGGGCCGGCGTCGTTGCCGGCCCCGTTTTTTTGTGTCCGTCAGGTTGTTGCGGGAAGGCGTAAAATGCGGTGTTTTTAGGGCTGCGCGGCAGCGTTTCGGACAACTTATCCCTAAAGGCCCGTGTTTTCGCGTAAAATATCAGGTTCGGCCTCTTGCCTGGCGCGCCCGCCGCTGCCTCGCATGATGCATTTTTCAACTTTCTTCCGTATCTCGCTCCCTCATGCCGAATTGGCTTTTGCCCGAAAATATTGCCGATGTTCTGCCGTCGGAAGCGCGCAAGATCGAAGAGCTGCGCCGCCTCATGCTGGATAATTTCCGTCTGTACGGATATGAACTGGTGATGCCGCCGCTGCTCGAGTATCTGGAATCGCTGATGACTGGCGCTGGCAAGGATACCGACCTGCGCACGTTCAAACTGGTCGACCAGCTGTCTGGCCGCATGCTCGGCCTGCGCGCCGACATGACGACGCAAGTGGCGCGCATCGACGCCCACCTGCTGAACCGTGCCACCGTGACCCGCCTGTGCTACGCCGGCAGCGTGCTGCATACCCGTCCGTCGGGTTTGCACGCCACCCGCGAACCGCTGCAGATCGGCGCCGAAATCTATGGCCACGCCGGCCTGGAAGCGGATGCCGAGATCCAGGAACTGGCGCTCGCTTCGCTGGCACTGGCCGGTTTCGATAGCGTCCGCCTGGATTTGTCGCACGTCGGCCTGTTGCGCGCTATCATTGCGCAAGACGCCGCCGCCGTGCGTGACGAAGCTGCGCTGTACACCCTGCTGCGCGCGAAAGATGCGCCGGGCCTGCGCGCCCTGACCGCATCCTACGATGCCGTCACGCGCGATGCGCTCTTGGCCTTGCCGAACCTGTATGGCGACATCGACGTGCTGGCGCGTGCGCGCGAAGTGCTGCCGCCGCTGCCGGGCGTGCTGAAGGCGCTGGCCGAACTGGCCGCGCTGGCAGGATCGGCACTGGGCCGCGCCGAAGTGGCGATCGACCTGGCCGACCTGCGCGGCTACCAATATGAAAGTGGCGCGATGTTTGCGCTGTATGTACCTGGCTTGCCGAACGCGGTTGCGCGCGGCGGCCGTTATGACCACGTCGGCGAAGCGTTCGGCCGGGCACGTCCCGCGACCGGCTTCTCGCTCGATTTGCGCGAACTGGCGCGCCTGCTGCCAACGGCGGAACGGAAGCATTCGATCCGCGCCCCATGGGGCAGCGCGCCAGAATTGAAGGAAAAAATCGCCGAGTTGCGCAAGGCGGGCGAGGTCGTGATCCAGAGTATGCCGGGTCACAGTAATGAACAAGACGAGTTCGAGTGCGATCGCGTGCTGGTACTTGCCGATAATGGTAGTAGCTGGATTCTTAAAAACTTAGGTTAAGTGATGTCAAAGAAAATTATGGCAAAGAACGTCGTTGTCATCGGCACCCAATGGGGCGATGAAGGTAAAGGCAAGATCGTCGATTGGTTGACCGATCACGCCCAAGGTGTGGTGCGCTTCCAGGGCGGCCACAATGCAGGCCACACGCTGGTCATCGGCGGCGTCAAAACCGCGCTGCAGCTGATCCCGTCGGGCATCATGCGTCCAGGCGTCGCCTGCTACATCGGTAACGGCGTGGTCGTTTCCGTGCCTGACGTGCTGCGCGAAATCGACAAGCTCGAAGCTGTCGGCGTCGAAGTCGCTTCGCGCCTGAAAGTGTCGGACGCGGCGCCTGTGATCCTGCCTTACCACACCGCGATCGACCTGGCGCGTGAAGCCAAGCGTGGCGATGCGAAGATCGGCACCACGGGCAAGGGCATCGGCCCGGCCTACGAAGACAAAGTGGCGCGCCGCGCGATCCGTATCGCCGACCTGCTGAACGAGAAGCGCTTTGCCGAAAAGCTGGCCGAAAACCTCGATTACCACAACTTCGTGCTGGAAAACTACCTGAAGGCGCCGAAGGTCGACTATCAGAAGACCCTCGACGACGCGCTGGCCTATGTGCCGCGTCTGCGTCCGATGGTCACCGACGTGTCGAGCGCGCTGTACAAGGCGCACAAGGCCGGCGCGAACCTGCTGTTCGAAGGCGCGCAGGGTTCCTTGCTCGACGTCGACCACGGCACCTACCCGTTCGTCACCTCGTCGAACTGCGTGGCCGGTAATGCCGCCGCCGGTTCGGGCGTGGGTCCTGGCATGCTGCACTACATCATGGGCATCACCAAGGCCTACACGACGCGCGTCGGCTCCGGCCCGTTCCCTTCGGAACTGCCAACGGATGCGGGCGTCGGCCACCACCTGGCGCAAGTCGGCCATGAATTCGGCACCGTGACGGGCCGTGCCCGCCGCTGCGGCTGGTTCGACGCCGCCTTGCTGCGCCGCTCCGTGCAGATCAACGGCGTGACGGGCATGTGCCTGACCAAGCTGGACGTGCTGGACGGTATCGAAACGCTGAAACTGTGCACCGGCTACACCATCGACGGCGTGGCCACGGACATCTTCCCATCGGGCGCTGAAGAAGCCGCCCGTTGCGTGCCGGTGTACGAAGAGATGCCGGGCTGGACGGAAAGCACGGTCGGCGCGAAATCGCTGGCGGCCCTGCCTGCAACGGCGCGCGCTTACATCAAGCGCATCGAAGAACTGGTCGGCGTGCCGGTGGACATGGTTTCGACCGGTCCGGATCGTGAAGAAACGATCGTGCTGCGTCACCCATTCGAATAAGCTGCTGGACACAATCCGCCGCAAGGCGGATTTTTTTAATCACGCTAATAATAAGATTCCACTATCATGACTACCCCACAATCGAACGATCAACACCTCTGGGTCAACTGGGAAGAATACCACCGCCTGATCGAGCGCCTGGCGCTCAAGGTCTACGAATCGGGCTGGAAATTCGACCAGGTATTGTGCCTGGCGCGCGGCGGCGTGCGTCCCGGCGACGTCTTCTCGCGCATTTTTGACTTGCCGTTGGCCATCCTGTCGACCAGCTCCTACCGCGAAGACGCGGGCACGGTGCGCGGCGACCTCGATATCGCCAAGTACATGACCATGACCAAGGGCCCGCTGGCCGGCCGCATCCTGCTGGTCGACGACCTGGCCGATTCGGGCGTCACGCTGGACAAGGTCACGCGTCACCTGAAGGAAAACTTCCCTGACGTGACCGAAGTCAAATCGGCCGTGATCTGGCTGAAGGGCTGCTCCGTCGTGCGTCCCGACTACTTCCTCGACGAACTGCCGCACAATCCGTGGATCCACCAGCCATTCGAAGACTACGATGGCCTGCGTCCGCACCAGCTGGCGGCGTGGATCAAGAAGGGCGAAGCAGGCAAGTAATTGCGTGCGCGCTTGCAAAAAAAAGACGATCGTGTATCGTCTTTTTTTTCGTCCAAGGAAATGCCATGACCATATTGACGACGGCGCGCCTGCGCCTGGAACCGATCACGGAAAACCACTATGAGCGCATGCGTACGCTCAACACCGATCCCGAGGTGATGACCTATCTGAACGCGGGCCAGCCCGAAGCGGAAGAGGACACGCGCGCGGCCGTCACGCGGCTGGTGGGACGCTGGGCCGAGTGGGGCTATTCGTGGTGGGCGCTGATACGCCTCGATGATGGCGAGATGGTGGGCATGGCCTGCCTGCAGCATCTCGATGGCGATAAAAACAAGCCGCATGAAATCGGCTGGCGCCTGGCGCGCACGGGCTGGGGCCAGGGCTATGCCAGCGAAGCGGCCGTCGCCATCGTCGCGCATGCGTTCAACGTCGTCGGCGCGCCCGAAGTGGTGGCCGTGGCCCATCCCGATAACGCGGCCTCGATCAAGGTCATGACGCGCCTGGGCATGCAGTACGTGGGCATGGAACGCCATTACGATATCGATAGCGTCGTGTACCGCCTGGCGCGCCCATGACAGTAACGCGCAAGCCTTTGAAGCTGGGCTGTGCCTACGGCGTGCGGTTTTCACCCGATGGCACGCGCCTGGCCGTGCTGGGGCGCGACCTGGTGCTGTGGGACGTGGCGGCGCGCCAGAAACTGTGGCGCGGCAAATTCATCGCCCATTGTTCCAGCATGGCGTTCTCGCCCGACGGCAGCCGGCTGGCCATCAAGAGCACGACGGGCCAGATGGCCGTGGTGGACAACGAGGCGGGTCAGCTGCTGCTGAATTTCCAGAATAAAAAGGATGGCGAAGGCTGCGGCCCCGCATGGTCGCCGTGCGGCCGTTATCTGGCCGACGGCGGCTGGGATGGGAGCCTGCGCGTGCGGGACGCGCAGACGGGCGAAGTGTTGTTCACGCAGGAGCACACGGGCGAGATGCTGCGCGCAATCTACGCCATCGATGGCGGGCGGCGTTTGCTGGTCCTGCACGGCGTCAAATCGGTGGACGAGGGACAGGTGCAGCCGCCCGACTACTGCAGCGTGTGGGACTGGCCCCTGCAGGCGGGAGGCGGCCGTGTGGTGCTGTCGCTGCCCAAGCTGGCGTCGTGCGCGCCATCGCCCGATGGCGAGCGCCTGGCCGTGCTGCATTACGCGGGCGGCGAGGAATTCTTATCCGTGCATGCGATGGACGATGGCCGCGTGCTGGCCACCGCGCCGGTTGAAGGAGGCGGCGGCACGGGCGACGCCTTGCGCTGGCTGCCCGACGGCAGCGCGCTGGGACGCATCGGCAAGGGCAAGCTGCTGTTCTACGCCTGGCCCGGCCTTGGCGTCCTGACGCAGGAAGATTTCAGCTATCCCTGCGCGCTGGACTTTTTGCCTGGCCCGCCATTGGCCGCCATCGGTTCCTGGGAATCTGGCATGCTGATGGATCTGAACGTTCACAAGGAAACCCCATGATCACCTGCTACCTGCGTTACATCATCGACCCGTACAAATTGCGGGAATTCGAAGCCTACGGCAAGTTGTGGATACCGCTGGTCGAACGCTTCGGCGGCCAGCACCACGGCTATTTTTTGCCATCGGAAGGCGCCAGCAACGTGGCCCTGGCCATGTTCTCGTTTCCCAGCCTGGCCCTGTACGAGCAGTACCGCAGCGACTCGATGCAGGACGCCGAATGCCAGGCCGCCTTCCGCTATGCCGAAGAGACGCGCTGCATCGTCAGCTACGAGCGCAGTTTCTTCCGCCCCGTGTTTGCCTGAACGGGGTCAATCGCGCTGCGGCGCGCCCGCCGCCTAACTCAGGCTTGCCAAGTAGCGCAATCCCGTGATGCTGGGGAAGAAGCAATACACGCCGCCACGCGTGATGACGCTGCGCGAGAAATGCTGCAGTTTCTTATTGCCGCTGCCCTTGGCGCCCACGCCCGGCAAGGTGAAGGAACTGGCGCTCGGGTCGTTGATGCCCAGGAATACGTCCTGGCCGCTGATGTTGAGCGTGGCATTGCCCGCCTCGGGGCCGGCCGGGCCGACGGCCGATTTGACGAAGGTAGCGTCATCGTTCCATTGCTGCATCAGGAATTCGAACTGATTGCGCAGGTTGGCGTTGATGAAATAGCCGACCAGTCCCCGCTGCTCTGCGATGGGTGTAACCGGATCGTATTCGCTGCCGTAGGGCATGGCGCGCCGCACGATGCGGTGGTGGCGGGCCGAGGTGCCCACGACGCCTTCATCGCGCGGATTGTTGCGCCGGATATGCGCGCCGACCGGGCATTTCAGGCCCAGCGTGTCGTCCTTTCCCGACTGCGCATCGACATAGTGAAAGTGGTTCAGGCTGGCGTCCGGCAGCACGGGCCCCGGCTCGTCCGGCGCGAGCACGAGCGGATTGCCGTTGCGCCAGCGTCCGCACATCTTGGCGGCCACCATCTCGGTACTGAGTCCGGAGCTGGCCGCGCCCTGGCTCAGAATACTGTCGAACAGGGGCACGTCCTGCTCCAAGATGCGGAAGGCGGCATAGCTGCCATTGGTGGACAGTTGCGGCGGCTGCACCTGATAGGTGCCGCCGTTTTCATTCGGATAGCCGAGCAGGAATTCGCCCGTCTTGACGCTGTTGAGCGGGTCCGGGTCGTATTCGCGCTCGTGCTTGCGCGGCGGGGCGCCGTCGACGTCCGGCTGGGCGATATTGTCGCGGTAGCCGAAATGCACGCGGTTGCCTGGCAGTGCCACGCCATCGTGCGCATACAGTTCACGCCAGCCGGCGGCAAAGGCGCCACGCAGCTTGGCCGACGTTGCCTGCAGCACTTCCTCCGATTCGCTGACCCACAGGCTCAGCATCGCATGCACCTGGCCGGCTTTGGTGGCCGGTCCCAGGTTGGCGAGCCAGTGTTCGGGGGCGCTGTCGCCCACGTCGCCCACGGCGGCGACGCTGGCCGGATCGGCCGCACCCCGTTGAAATGCCTGGTCGAAGGTGGCCAGGTCGGCTGCGGTTATCCCCAGCGCGGACAGGCCGGGAGCGGTAAAACTGATATTCAGAAAGCAGGCCGGCTTGGGATGGATATGGCGCGCGGTGGTAATGGCCGGCAGCCCGTCGCTGCCGTCGAGCAGGGCCGCGATGGTGCGCCGTGCCTGCGCCGCATCCGTGATGCTGAAGATGAAATGGCGCGCCAGGTTGACGCGGTAGCCGCGCAGGATCGTGCCTTGCACGTCGTCGTAATCGATGGTGGGATCGGCCATGCTGTCTCTCCGGGGGCTGGGGTGGCGGGGCCGCTTGCGCAGCCCCGGCGTGGCGTTCAGTTCAGGCTCAGACGGAAGCGAGGATTTGCTGGACGGTCTGCGGATAGGCGCTATACAGGCCCGTGTTAGGCACGTGCTGCGCGGCGTCGTTGGCGGTGATGAAGGCTTCGAATGCGGCCACATGGTTGGCAACGGGCATCAGCGCCTTGCCGCCCACGACAAACTGCAGCAGCGCGTCGAATACCTCGCCCAACTGCGCCACGAAATCCTCGATGTAGCCATTGAAACTGCCGTCATACTCGGTGATCACGCCGATGATCAGGGTGTCGGAAGTGCCCGTCTTGCTGATGTCGGGCAGCAGATTGGCTTGGGAGCGGTCAAACAGGGTGAAGCGGGCAAAGTGCACGGTACCGATATCGGTGAGTGCGCTATTGATCTTTGTCTGGTATTCCTGCAACGCGGCGGCGATGGAGATCGGATTGGTGCCGGGTAGTACCGGCATCAGTAAGCACAGTGGATTTGCCATGGGAGGCTCCTCATTACGTGGTTGTCGGGACGACCGACACTACGCCGCGGCTCCTGCTGCGTCAAAAACTATATTTCTGTATTTGTTGTTAAATGTATACTATTGCAACATGATAGTTGCTATGAAATGTGGTCTCATGTGAAGAGTCGCCGAGGCTGGCCGGCGCCGGCGGGCACTCTGCCGCCGGGCTGTTCCAGCCTGTTTCGGGAAGCGCAAGGGGCGCCGTCGGCAGCGCCTGGTTTTGAAGGGTTTATTTTTGCAGGATGGGACGGCGCCTCAATCCTCGGCCTGGAATTCGCTGGCCGAGACGAACAGATCCCACGAGGCGATGAACAGGGCCGCCACCACGGGGCCGATGACGAAGCCGTTCAGGCCAAACAGGGCCATGCCGCCCACGGTCGACAGCAGCACCACGTAGTCGGGCATCTTGGTGTCCTTGCCCACCAGGATGGGGCGCAGCACGTTGTCGACCAGGCCGATGACGAAGACGCCGAAGGCGGCCAGGCCCGCGCCTTGCCAGATGGCGCCCGTCGCCAGGAAGTAGGCGGCCACGGGCGCCCAGACGAGTGCGGCGCCGACGGCCGGCAGCAGCGACAGGAAAGCCATCAGCACGGCCCATAGCAGGGGCGCCGGTACGTCGAGGAACCAGAACGCCAGCCCGCCGAGGGCGCCCTGGGCGATCGCCACGAGGATGTTGCCTTTCACCGTGGCGCGGATCACGGTGGTGAAATTGGTGAACAGGCGCTGCTTGTACTTGCGGCTCAGCGGCACGGCGCCCTTGATGCGGGCCGACAGGGTCGAGCCATCGCGCATGAGGAAAAACAGCAGGTACAGCATGATGCACAGGCTGGTGAGGAATTCAAAGGTGTACAGGCCCACATTGATGGCTTTCACCGCCACCACCTGGCTCACCTGCGTGGCGCCCTCGGCCAGTTTGTCCTGCAGGCTGGCCAGGCTGGTCAGGTTGAAGCGGTCGAGCAAGTTGATCAGCCATTGCGGCAGCACCGCCATGATTTTATTGAAGAACATGGCAACCGTGATTTCGCCCGAACGTACCATTTCCACGACGCTGGCCGCCTGGTTCACGAGCGATACGGAAATGAGCGACAGCGGCAGGATCACGATGACGATGATCAGCAGCAAAGTCAGCAGCGACGCCAGGCCGGCGCGGCCCTTGGTTTTCAGCAGCAGCCAGCGGTACACGGGCGCGAACAGGATCGCCAGGATGACGCCCCAGAAGATGGCGCCCGCATACGGCGCCAGTATCCAGCCGAAGCCGATGGTGACGATGCTCAGGAGGAGCAGGAACACTTTCTGGTGCAGCGTGAGGGTAGGCATGGGCGGTAGCGGAATGATAAGGGTTGAGTTGTCCCATCATAAGCGAGGCATGGCGCGACGCGCCATACAATTGTCTCGATGCGTGCGCGAGCGCACCTGGCGCCGGCGGTCTGACAGCGCGGTGGCGGCAATTCCAGTAAGCTGTCGCTCCAGGCGTTCCATCCCGGGCGCCTTTGACTTCGACTTCAGGAACGCGCGTGCTTGACCCCATTCACTTTTATGAACCTGCACAGGGCCATGGCCTGCCGCATGACCCTTTCAATGCCATCGTGGGGCCGCGACCCATCGGCTGGATTGCTTCGCGCAGCAGCGAGGGCGTGCTCAATCTGGCGCCGTACAGCTTTTTCAACGCCTTCAATTACCATCCGCCGCTGATCGGTTTTTCCAGCATCGGCCGCAAGGATACCTTGCGCAATATCGAACAGACGGGCGAATTCGTGTGGAACCTGGCCACCCGCCCACTGGCCGACGCGATGAATACCAGCTGCGCGCCGGCGCCGCCCGAGGTCGACGAATTTGCGCTGGCCGGCCTGACGCCTGCCGCCTCGCGCATCGTCAATGTGCCGCGCGTGGCGGAAAGCCCCGTCTCCTTCGAATGCCGGCGCACGCAGATCATTGAACTGCAAGGCGTCAATGGCGACGGTGTCGGCAGCTGGCTGGTGCTGGGGGAAGTGGTGGGCGTGCACATCGCGCGCCACCTGTTGACCGACGGCGTGTACGACACGGCCGCCGCCGCGCCGATCTTGCGCGGCGGCGGTCCGGCCGATTATTTCGAGATCGGACCGGACAGCCTGTTCCACATGCGCCGGCCCGCCTGGCCGTAACATCATGCGGGGAGCGGATGGCGCTCCCTGACGATGCCGCGATAGATCAGCCACGTCGCCAGCAGGCTGATGGCGCCGGCGCCTGCCATCCAGTAGCCTGGCGCCGCCTTGTCGCCGGTGCTCTCGATCAGCAGGGTCGACACCAGCGGCGTCATTCCGCCGAACAGCGCCGTGGCCAGGCTGTAGGCCAGCGAAAAACCCGTCGTCCTGACGCTGGCCGGGATGATTTCCGTCAGCGCGACGATGGTGGCCCCGTTGTAGCTGCCGTACAGGAAGGACAGCCACAGCTCCACCATCAACATGTGGTCGAAACTGGGATGGGCGACCAGCCAGGACAGGGCCGGATACGCCGTCAGCACCGTCAGCGCCGAGCACACGGCCATGATGGGCCAGCGCCCGATGCGGTCGGACAGCGCACCCATGACGGGCAGCCAGATGAAGTTCGACAGGCCGATGCACAGGGTGACGAGCAGGCTTTCCTCGGTGCTCAGTTTGAGTACGTTCTTGCCGAAGGTCGGCGTGTAGACGGTGATCAGGTAGAACGCGACCGTCGTCAGCACGATCAGCATCGTTCCGGCGACCACCAGCGGCCAGTTGAGGGCGATCGTCTTGAGCATTTGCCGGAACGTCGGATGCGACTTGCGCGTCAGGTAGGCCTCGGTCTCCTGCAGCGAACGGCGGATGTAGAACACCACCGGAATGATGGAGCAGCCGATGAAGAACGGGATACGCCAGCCCCAGTCCGCGATGAATTCCTTGCTCAAGGTTTCATTGAGAAAGTAGCCCAGCGCGGCGGAAAAGATGATGGCGACTTGCTGGCTGGCCGACTGCCAGCTGACGTAATAGCCCTTGTTGCCGGGTGTCGCCATCTCGGACAGGTAGACGGACACGCCGCCCAGCTCCACGCCGGCGGAAAAGCCTTGCAGCAAACGCCCGATCAGCACGAGGAACGGCGCCAGCAGCCCGATGGTGGCATAGCCGGGCACGAAGGCGATCAGCGCCGTGCCGGAAGCCATGATGGCCAGGGTGAGCACCAGCCCCTTGCGGCGACCGATGCGGTCGATATAGCTGCCGAGAATGATGGCGCCCAGCGGCCGCATGAAAAACCCCGCGCCGAAGGTGGCGAACGTCATCATCAGGGCCGCGTATTCGCTGGTGGCGGGGAAGAAGGCCTTGGCAATGTACGTGGCGTAAAAGCCGAACAGGAAAAAATCGTACATTTCGATGAAGTTCCCGCTCGTCACCCGGATGACGGTGGCGATGCGGGAGGGCGGACGCACTTGCGCGCGCGGCGTTGCGGCCTTGGCGATGGGTGCGGCGGTGGAGGGAATGGCCATGATTTACCTATTGATGAAAGATGAGTGACGTCGCCTAGTGCGCCGCTGTCGCCGCTGCCGGTTCCAGTCCGGTCGCTTCGATCGCGCCCGCGTTGGCAGGGGCGGCGAGGAAGCGCAGCAAGGCGCGGCCGGCTTCCGGTTCCTTGCCGCCCGGGACCAGCGCCGCCGAAAACTGCGTCATCTTCTGCACTTCCGGCGGCAGCAGGCCGACGATGTCGATGCCGTCGACCGGCAGCAGCTCGCTGCGCTGCTGGCAGCCGAAATCGGCCTGGCCATGGGCGATGATTTCGCCGACGGGGGTGGCGGGAATTTTTGCGGCCTTGCCCTGCATCTGCTGCGAAATCTGCAACTTGTTCATCAGCTGCGTCTCGATGTAGACGCCGCTGGCGCTGTCCGAATAGGCGACCTTGTCCGCCTTCAGAAAGGCGCTGCGCAAGCCCTCGGTGGTGCTGATGTCGGGCTTGGCCGCGCCGCGCCGCACGGCGCAGGCAATCGGCGAATTGGCCAGGACCACCTTGCTGCCGGGGACCAGGCGGCCTTCCTGCATCAGCTTGTCGAGTGCGTCGCCCACCATGATGACGACGTCGATCTGCTCGCCGCGCGCCAGGCGCGCCGGGATCGCATTCTTGGTGGTGCCCATCGACGGCCCCCATTCGGAAACCAGATGGTCGCCGCTGGCGCGCTCGTAGGCGGGGGCGAGGTTTTTGTAGGCCTGGGCGAAACCGCCCGAGCTGACCACGCGGATGTCGGCGGCATGGGCCGCGCCGGCGGCGAGCAGCGTGAAGCCGGCCAGTAGGGGGGCGGAGCGCCGCACGAGGGTCTGTTGAAGCATGGTTGTTTCTCCTGTCGTTAAAATTTGTGCATGAGGCCGAGCGTCAAGCCCATGCCTTTGCGGTCGTTGGCCCGCGTTCCCGTGACGCCGGCCGCATCGCCTTGCCACGTGGTGTAGTCCGATTCGAGATACAGGGTCGAGCGCGGCGAGAGCGTTTTTTCCAGGTAGGCGAAAGCACGCTGGAAGCCGTCGTCGACGTGGCCTGTGGCGCTGCGCCGCACCTTGTAGTAGGCGGTCGTGAGCAGCACGTCCTGCGCCATTTGCCGGCTTACGCCGGCCGACATCACGCTCTGCCGGACCGACTTGCCGGCGTCCACGTCGGCGCGGTTGACGCCCAGGTTGGCCTTGAACTGCCAGGCGTCCATCTTGTAGGCGGCGCCCACGGTGGCGGCGTCGAGGCTGCGGTTGTCGCGATTGCGAAAGCGCATCACTGCCCCCGACATGGCCAGCCCCGCCTGCTGGTATGTCAGGGCGCCGCCCCAGGTCGACAATGACGACGTGGCGCCCGCCACCTCGCCAAAGGAATAGGCGGCGCGCGCCACCACCGGCCCGAGGTTGGCGCTGGTTTTCACCATGTTGTCGAGCCGGTAGAAGTTGTCGGCATAGCCGCTGCTGCCGTATTGCTGGCCGAACGAATGCCGGCCAAAAGCCGTGTTGCTCAAGCCCGTGATGTTGACGTTCGGATTGAAGGAGGCATAGCGGATACCCAGCGGGTCCACCGGTGCGATGGCGTCGGCCAGCAAGGTCGCCTGGCGCCCCAGGGTCACGGAGCCCAGCGGCGACTTGAGACCGACCCACGCTTGCCGGTCGAACAGCTTGTCGGATTTGGCCGCGCTGCCCGTGTCCAGATTCAGGCCACCCTCGAGGCGGTACAGCGCCTGCCAGCCGTCGCCGAGGTCTTCCTGGCCGCGCAGGCCCCAGCGGCTCGTGTTGTTGATGCCGCTGCTGACGGCGGGCGTGGTGCCGCCGGGCGTGGGCGCATTGGCGGCGTTCAAGCCTTTACCATAGCGGATGCCGGCATCCGCGATGCCATACAAAACCGCGCCGCTCTGGGCCAGGCAGGTGCCGCTGGCCGCGAACAACAGCGCGAACGTGGAACAATGTCGCATGGTGTCTCCCTCTTTTTTGAGTGATGCCTTCTTGGCGAGGCTCAGCATTAAGACCCCATCATCGTTGAAATGGCATAATTTGATAATTGCAATTTTTCCGGAGATTCATGCATGCAGCGCATCAATTACGAACTTCACGATTTGCAGGCCTTCGTGGCCGTGGCGGAGCGCAACAGCTTTCGCCAGGCCGCGGCCGACCTGTTCCTGTCGCAGCCGGCACTGAGCCGCCGCATCGAAAAACTCGAGGATGCGCTGGGGGTCAAGCTGTTCGAACGCACCACCCGGCGCGTGCAGCTGACGAATGTGGGACAGGTGTTTCTGGTGAACGTGCGCGATGCGCTCAACGGCCTCGAGGATGCCGTGCTCGGTGTCGCCGACCTGGCCGCGCACCGCACCGGGACGGTGACGTTCGCCTGTGTGCCGTCAGCCGTGTGGCACTTCCTGCCGGACGTGCTCAAGCGCTTCAGCGCGCAGTTTCCGAAAATCCGCGTGCGCGTGCATGACGAAAGCGCGCAGGATGTGCTCAACCTCGTGCTGACAGGCGAGGCGGATTTCGGCATCAGCTTTACGGGCGCGGAAAATCCGGAGATTCTTTTCCAGCCCATCTATGTCGAAACCTACGTGCTGGCGATGCGGCACGATCACCGGCTGGCCAAGCGCAAGAAGCTGAGCTGGAAGGATACCGTCGACGAACGCTATATCTCGGTGGCCAAGTCGAGCGGCAACCGCAGCGTGCTCGATGCGGCGCTGGCCGGTGTGGAAAAGCACCCGTGGATCTCGTGCGAGATCAACCACGTGTCAGGCATCTTGGCGCTGGTGGAGTCGGGCTTGGGCGTGGCGGCCGTGCCGGGGCTGTCGATTTTGCCGGAGCGGCAAGGCACTGTGGTCGGCGTACCGCTCGTCAATCCCGCCGTGAAACGGACATTGGGCTTGATCAGCCGGCATCAGCATGCGATGCCGCCCGCGTCGCGCACCCTGTTCGACATGATGAGCGCGAGCATAGGAAAGCAGGGGCGGCGGGTGTGAGCGGTCTTATTTTTGCATGATGGGATCGCGCCCCAAGGTGCGCGCCAGCGCGCCGCCGTCGCCGCGCCAGAATTCGCGGTCGGCCAGGCGCACGCGCTCGGCCGCGTGCTGCATGTGTTCCATGGCCGCCTGGCGCGCCCGCTGCGGGTCGCCGTCGGCGATCGCCTGGACGATCTTTTCATGTTCGCGCCGCACCTCGATGGAGAAGTCCGTGCGCCGCGCTTCATTCGCGCGCGTCACCTTGACGGCCGAGCGGATCGGGTCGGCGAACATGGCAACGAATTTCGGCCAGTAGGGATTGCCCGTCGCTTCGGCGATGGACAGGTGCAGGCGCACGTCTTCTTCCACGCCGTCGACGCCGGCCGCCACGGCTTCCTCGATGCGCCGCAGCGCGTGTTCGATGTCGGCCAGCTGGCCCGGCGTGCGCCGCACGGCCGCCAGCGCGGCGATTTCCGCTTCCAGTCCCTGGCGCACCTCGATCAGGTTCAGCAGCGATTGCACCGACTGCTCCGTCAGCTCGTCGCCCCGTTCGCCCGTCTTCGCGCCATCCTGCGCGCACACGAACGTGCCGCTTCCCTTGCGCGTGGCGACGATGCCGTCCGCCTGCAGCAGGGCGATGGCTTCGCGCAGCACCGTGCGGCTCACGCCAAAGTGGCTGGCCATCGCCTGTTCCGACGGCAAGCGCGTGCCGCCGGCCAGGCCATCGTGGTGGATTTGCTGGCGCAGCCGTGCCGCCACCCGCGCACCCAGTGTGCCGGTGGTGAAACTGCCCGCGGCGGGCTCCGGCGGGGGAAGGGTAAAGCGGAACGTGCGGTCCATCGGGTGCATCCTTGTGCTAGCGGTTCTCATGGGGCTTGCCTGCTTGCCATTATATGGAATATACAGCTTGACACACACAAAACACACACATAATATACATCCATACAAATTTTAGACAAGTTGCCAGCCACCTCCGGTGGACCATAAAAACCCGGCACGGTCGATCCCCCAGCGATCAGGAGACAAGCATGGACGTATCACAAGCATTGGCCGGGCAGCCGGCCGGCGCCGCCGCAAACCAGAAAACCATCGACGACGCCGTCTACCGCAAGGTGACCTGGCGCATCATTCCCTTCCTCATGCTGTGCTACATCGTCGCCTATCTCGACCGTGTCAACGTGGGCTTCGCCAAGCTGCAAATGCTGGCCGACCTGCAGTTTTCCGAAACCGTGTACGGCCTGGGCGCGGGCGTGTTCTTCCTCGGTTACTTCCTGTTCGAAGTACCCAGCAACGTGATGCTGCACAAGATCGGCGCGCGCGTGTGGATCGCCCGCATCATGATCACGTGGGCCATCATCTCGGGTGCCTTCATGTTCGTCACCACGCCGACCCAGTTCTACGTCATGCGCTTCCTGCTCGGCATCGCCGAGGCGGGCTTCTTCCCCGGCATCATTCTTTATCTGACCTACTGGTATCCGTCCGAGCGCCGCGCGCGCATGGTGTGCACCTTCATGGCAGCCATTCCCGTGGCGGGCCTGATCGGCGGCCCCCTGTCGGGCTGGATCATGGAAACCTTCGCCGGCTGGCACGGTTATGCGGGCTGGCAGTGGATGTTCGTGCTCGAAGCGATTCCCGCCGCGCTGATGGGCGTGGCCGTGCTGCTGTATCTCGACAACAGCATCCGCGCCGCGAAGTGGCTGACGGAAGATGAAAAAGTCATCCTCGAGCAGCGCATCGCCACGGAAGCGCAGGGCAAGGTATCGCACCCATCGATCCGCGCCATGTTCGCCGACCCGCGCATCTGGGTCATGGCCCTGATTTATTTCTGCTGCGTGATGGGCCAGTATTCGCTGACCTTCTGGCTGCCCAGCCTGATCAAGGCGGCCGGTGTGACGGGCGTGCTGAATATCGGTCTCTTTACGGCGATCCCGTACTCGGTGGCCGTGGCGTCGATGATCTTGCTGGGCCGCAGTTCGGACAAATACCGCGAACGCCGCTGGCACATGGCCATCCCGCTGGTGGTCGGCGCCGCCGCCATCGTTTGCAGCGCGCTGGCCGGCGCCCATAACACGGGCTGGGCCATCTTCTTCCTGACGATCGCCGCCGGCGGCATCCTGGCCGCCTCGCCGATGTTCTGGAGCTTGCCGACGGCTTTCCTCGGTGGCGTCTCGGCCGCCGCCGGCATCGCCGCCATCAATTCGGTGGGCAACCTGGCCGGCTTCGCGGCGCCGTACATGATCGGTTCCATCAAGGACCTGACACAGTCGACCGACATCGCCATCTACCTGCTGGCCGGCATCCTGGTGTTCGGCGCCTTCATCATCATGCGGGTGCCGGCCAAACTGGTGAACAAATAAACAAATGGAGCAAATAATGAGCGCAACAATCGAAAAAGTGGGTGTAATCGGCCTGGGCGCCATGGGCATGGGCATCGCGCAATCGTTGCTGCGCGCCGGCTTTGACGTGCATGCCTGCGACGTGCGGCCCGAAACCGTGCAAAAGCTGGTTGACCAGGGCGCCCATGCGGCGCAGTCTCCCGCTTCGCTAGCGGCGCAGGTGCAAGCCTTGCTGATCGTCGTCGTCAATGCGCAGCAGACGGAAGCCGTGCTGTTCGGCGAACACGGTGCGGCCAGCACGCTGGCGCCAGGCAGCGTGGTGATCGCCTGCGCCACCGTGGCGCCCGAGTTTGCCGAAGCCCTCGGCGCGCGCCTGGCAGCCATGGGACTGCGCTTCATCGATGCGCCCATTTCCGGTGGCGCGGCCAAGGCGGCTGCCGGCGAGATGTCGGTCATGGCGGCCGGCGCGCCCGATGCGTTCGACGCCTGCGCCGGCATTTTCGACGCCATCTGCGCCAAGCTGTACCGCCTGGGCGAACAGCCGGGCCAGGGTTCGAAAGTCAAGATGATCAACCAGTTGCTGGCCGGTGTGCACATCGCCGCCGCCGCCGAAGCGATGGCGCTGGGCTTGCGCGCGGGCTGCGACCCGGACGCCCTGTACGAAGTCATTTCAAACAGCGCCGGCAGTTCCTGGATGTTCCAGAACCGCGTGCCGCACATTTTGAAGGGCGATTACACGCCGCTGTCGGCCGTGAATATCTTCGTCAAGGATTTGGGCATCGTGCTCGATTACGCGAAGAAAAGCGTGTTCCCGTTGCCGCTGTCCGCCACGGCGCACCAGATGTTCATGCAGGCGTCGGCGGCAGGCTTTGGCGGCGAGGACGACTCGGCCGTCATCAAGACTTTCCCGGGAATTACTTTGCCGGCGAAGGTGTCACTGAATCAAGAGGAACCATCATGACCGTACTACTGGGATGTATCGCCGACGATTTCACGGGTGGCACCGACCTGGCCGGCATGCTGGTCAAGGCCGGCATGCGTACGGTGCAGCTGATCGGCGTGCCGCAAGGTCCGCCGCCAGCCGACGTCGACGCCGTCGTCATCGTCCTCAAGTCGCGCACGAATGCGCCCGAGGAAGCCGTGGCCGAATCGCTGGCCGCGCTGGCCTGGCTGCAGCAAGCCGGATGCAAGCAGTTCTACTTCAAATACTGCTCCACCTTCGACTCCACGCCGCGCGGCAATATCGGCCCTGTGGCCGAAGCGCTGATGCGCGCGCTCGACACGGACTTCACCATCGCCTGTCCCGCATTCCCCGCCAACGGCCGCACCATCTACAAGGGCAACCTGTTCGTCGGCGACGTGCCGCTGGCCGAATCGGGCATGCGCGAGCATCCTTTGACGCCGATGACGGATTCGAACCTGGTGCGCGTGCTGCAGCAGCAGGTGCAAGCCAAGGTCGGCCTGGCCGATTTCTCCGTGGTGGAAAAGGGCGCAGCAGCCATCGCCCAGCGCTTCACGGACTTGCGCGGCCAAGGCTGCCATTTCGCCGTCGTCGATGCCGTGTCGAACCGCGACCTGGAAGCCATCGGCGCCGCCTGCGCCGACTTGAAACTGATCACGGGCGGCTCTGGCATCGCCCTGGGACTGTCGCAAAATTTCCGCCAGCGGGGCCAGCTGGCGCCATCGCCGGCGGGACAGGCCGGGCGCTTGCCGCCGACGACGGGTTTGCGCGCCGTGATCTCGGGCAGCTGCTCGGTAGCCACGCAGCAGCAGGTGGCGCACATGCGTGAATTGGCGCCAGCGTTCCACGTCGATCCGCTGCAGCTGGCCGCAGGCGGCGAAGTGGTCGACGCCGTGGTGGAACAGGCCTTGGCCTGGGCCGGCGCGCACCTGGCGCAAGGCCCGGTATTGATCTATGCCACGGCCACGCCGGACGCCGTGCGCGCCGTGCAGGCGCAGCTGGGCGTGGAGCGGGCCGGCGCCCTCGTCGAGGAAACCCTGGCCGCCATCGCGCAAGGGCTCGTGCGCCTCGGCGTGGGCCAGCTGATCGTCGCCGGCGGCGAAACCTCGGGCGCAGTGGTGAAAGCGCTGGGCGTGGCTGGCTTGCGCATCGGTCCCGAGATCGATCCTGGCGTGCCGTGGACGCAAGCCTTGCCGGTGCCGGGCGACGATGGCATGGCGCCGTTGGCGCTGGCGCTGAAGTCCGGTAATTTCGGCACGGCCGATTTCTTCAGCAAGGCCTGGCAGGTGCTGGCATGAGCGCCGCCGAATCGCGCCAGCGCGAACAGATCGTCGACTTCGGCAAGTCGCTGTTCGAGCGGGGCCTGACAGCCGGCAGCAGCGGCAACCTGAGCGTGCGGCTGGATGACGGCTGGCTGCTGACGCCAACGAATGCCAGCCTGGGGCGGCTCGATCCGGCGCAATTGTCCAAGCTCGATTGGGACGGCAATTTGATCAGCGGCGCGCCACCGTCAAAAGAGGCGTTCCTGCACCGCGCCATGTACCAAGAGCGCGGCAGCGCCGGCGCCATTGTGCATTTGCACTCGACCCATTCGGCCGCCGTGTCCTGCATGTGCGGCTTGAACCATGACGACTGCATCCCGCCGCTCACGCCATATTTTGTAATGAAGGTGGGGTGCTTGCCGCTGGTGCCGTATCACCGGCCGGGCGACCCGGCGCTGGCGGGCGCGATTGGCGCCATGGCGCGCAAGCACTCGGCCGTGCTGCTGGCCAATCACGGTCCCGTCGTGTCGGGCACCAGCCTGGAAGCGGCCGTGTATGCGGCCGAGGAACTGGAAGAGACGGCCAAGCTGTTCCTGCTGCTGCGCGACGTACCTACGCGCCCGCTCGACGCGGCGCAGATCGCGGACCTGAAGCACACGTTCAAACTCGACATATAAGATTCCCAAGGAGATACCGCATGCCCCGTTTTGCCGCCAACCTGACCATGATGTTCAACGAAGTCCCATTCCCGCAGCGCTTTGCCGCCGCGGCGCAAGCGGGTTTTAAAGGCGTCGAATTCCTGTTCCCGTATGACCACGCATCGCAGGAAGTGGCCGGCTGGCTGCGCGAGCACGGTTTGACAAATGTGCTGTTCAACCTGCCGCCGGGCGACTGGGGTGCCGGTGAGCGGGGCATCGCTTCGCTGCCGGGCCGCGAAGAAGAATTTCGGCTTGGGGTGGCGCGCGCCATCGAGTATGCGCTGGCGCTGGGCACGCCGCGCGTGCACATGATGGCGGGCTTGCTGCCCGTCGGTGCCGACGTCAAGCTGCACCGCGCCACCTACCTGGCCAACCTGCAGTACGCGGCCCAGGCCGTGGGCCAGCACGGCATCGAGCTGTTGATCGAACCGATCAACGGGCGCGACATGCCCGGCTACTTCCTCGTCACGCAGGCGCAGGGCCACGCGCTGCGCCTGGAGTCGGGCGCGGCCAACGTCAAGGTGCAGATGGATTTTTACCACACGCAGATCGTCGAGGGCGATATCGCCATGACGTTCAAGAACAACTTCGACGGCATCGGCCACGTGCAGATCGCCAGCGTCCCGGCCCGCAATGAACCGGACGATGGCGAAGTCAATTACCCGTATCTGTTCACGCTGTTGGACGAGCTGGGCTACGACGGCTGGATCGGCTGCGAGTACCGTCCGCGCGGGCGCACTCAGGATGGCCTGGGCTGGCTGGCCGCTTACAACAACAAACAAGGAGCATGAAAATGAAAGTACTGATTACCGGCGGCGCCGGTTTCCTGGGACAGCGCCTGGCGCGCCAGTTGCTGGCGCAAGGCCAGCTGACGGACAGCCACGGTCAGTTGCAAACGATCAGCGAGCTGGTACTGGTCGACGTGGTGGCCGCGCATGATTTCAACGATGCGCGCGTGACAGTCGTCACGGGCGACATCGCCGACGGCGCTCTCATGCGCGCCACCATCGATGCCCAGACAAGCTCGATCTTCCACCTGGCAGCCATCGTCAGCGGCCAGGCGGAAGCCGATTTCGAGCTGGGCATGCGCATCAACCTCGACGCGTCGCGTTTGCTGCTCGATATCTGCCGTGAACTGGGGCACAAGCCGAAGGTCGTGTTTACCAGTTCCGTGGCCGTCTATGGCGGCAAGCTGCCGGACGTGGTGCAGGATACGACGGCCTTGAACCCGCAGTCGTCGTACGGCGCCCAAAAAGCCATCGGCGAATTGCTGCTCAACGATTACAGCCGCCGCGGCTTTGTCGATGGCCGCGTGCTGCGCCTGCCCACCATCAGCGTGCGTCCCGGAAAACCGAACAAGGCCGCGTCCTCGTTCGCCAGCGGCATCATCCGCGAACCGTTGAATGGCGAAGCGGCCGTCTGCCCCGTGGCCACCGATCTGCGTCTGTGGCTGCTGTCGCCGCGCGGCGCCATCGCCTCGCTGATCGCCGGCCATGAACTGGCGGGCGAGGCGTTCGGCGCCAGCCGCACGGTGAACTTGCCGGGTTTGAGCGTGAGCGTGGGCGAGATGATCGCCGCACTCGAAGAAGTGGCCGGCAGCGAAGTGACAACCCGCATCAGCTACGCGCCCGATCCGGCCGTCGAGCGCATCGTCAAGAGCTGGCCCGGCGCCTGGGATACCCAACGCGCCGAAGCGCTGGGCTTGACGGCCGATGCGGATTTCGCCGCCATCATCCGCGCCTACATGGACGACGTGAAAGCATGAAGTCGCGTAGGTCGGATTAGCGGCAAGGCCGCGTAATCCGACACCGCCACCAGCGCCAACGATGTTGTCGGATTACGGCCCGCAGGGCCTAATCCGACCTACCCAGTATCGACGCCACGTTGTCCGTACCCGGTGCGCCAAACAGCTGCTGCTTGAGTATGTGCAGCTGGTCGCGCACTTGCGCCGCTTTTTCGAACTCCAGGTTCTTGGCGTGGTCGACCATCAGTTTTTCCAGGCGCTTGATTTCCTTGCTGACCTGCTTCTCGCTCATCGATTCGAACTTGGCCGCTTCCTGCGCCACTTGCAGGGTTTCGCGCGCTTCCTGCGGGCTGTAGACGCCGTCGATCATTTCGCGGATCGATTTTTTCACGCCGATCGGGATGATGTTGTTCGCCGTATTGAAGGCGATCTGCTTGGCGCGGCGGCGTTCCGTCTCGTCGATGGCGCGGCGCATGGAGTCCGTGATGCGGTCGCCGTACAAAATCGCCGTGCCGTTCAGGTTACGCGCGGCGCGGCCGATGGTCTGGATCAGGCTGCGCTCGGAGCGCAAAAAGCCTTCCTTGTCCGCGTCGAGGATGGCGACCAGCGACACTTCCGGCAAGTCCAGGCCCTCGCGCAGCAGGTTGATCCCCACCAGCACGTCGAAGGTGCCCAGGCGCAGATCGCGCAGGATTTCCACGCGCTCCACCGTTTCGATATCGCTGTGCAGGTAGCGCACCTTGATGCCATGGTCGCCCAGGTATTCCGTCAATTGCTCGGACATGCGCTTGGTAAGCGTCGTCACCAGCACGCGTTCGTCCTTCTTGATGCGCTCGACGATTTCCGACATCAGGTCGTCCACCTGGCTGCTGGCCGGGCGCACGATGATCTGCGGGTCGACCAGGCCCGTGGGGCGCACGACCTGTTCGACCACCTGGTCGGAATGGTTCTTTTCGTATTCGGCCGGCGTGGCCGAGACGAACACGGTCTGGCGCATCTTCTGCTCGAATTCCTCGAATTTCAAGGGGCGGTTGTCGAGCGCTGACGGCAGGCGGAAGCCATAGTCGACGAGATTCGTCTTGCGCGAGCGGTCGCCGTTGTACATGGCGCTCAGCTGGCCCGTCAGCACGTGCGACTCGTCGAGGAACATCAATGCGTCGGGCGGCAGGTAGTCGACCAGGGTCGGCGGCGGCTCGCCCGGCAGCGCGCCGGACAGGTGGCGCGAGTAGTTCTCGATGCCCTTGGTGAAGCCGATTTCCGCCATCATTTCCAGGTCGAAGCGCGTGCGCTGTTCCAGCCGCTGCTCCTCGATCAGCTTATTCTCCTTGCGGAAGAACTCGAGGCGCTCGCGCAGCTCGTCCTTGATGGTTTCCACGGCGCGCAGCACGGTGGAGCGGGGCGTCACGTAGTGCGAGCCCGGGTACACGGTGAAGCGGGGGATTTTTTGGCGCACTCTGCCCGTCAGCGGGTCGAACAGCTGGATCGATTCGATCTCGTCGTCGAACATTTCCAGGCGCACGGCCAGCTCCGCATGCTCGGCGGGGAAGATGTCGATCGTATCGCCGCGCACGCGGAAGGTGCCGCGGCCGAAATCGACCTCGTTGCGCGTGTACTGCATCTGGATCAGGCGCGCGATGACGTCGCGCTGGGCGACCTTGTCTTTTACGCGCAACGTCAGGATCATCTGGTGGTATTCGTTCGGATTACCGATACCGTAGATGGCCGAGACGGTGGCGACGATGATGACGTCGCGCCGTTCCATCAGCGACTTGGTGCACGACAAACGCATCTGCTCGATATGTTCGTTGATCGACGAGTCCTTTTCGATGAACAGGTCGCGCTGCGGCACGTAGGCTTCGGGCTGGTAGTAATCGTAGTAGCTGACGAAGTATTCGACCGCGTTTTGCGGGAAGAAGTCGCGGAATTCGCTATACAGCTGCGCGGCCAGCGTCTTGTTGGGCGCAAAGACGATGGCGGGCCGGCCCATGCGCGCGATGACGTTGGCCATGGTGTAGGTCTTGCCCGAACCGGTCACGCCCAGCAGGGTCTGGAAGGCCAGTCCGTCGGCAATCCCCTCTGACAACTGGTCGATTGCCGTGGGCTGATCGCCGGCCGGAGGGAAGGGCTGGTGCAGCTTGAACGGGGAGTCCGGGAAAGAGATAATTGCGCTTTCCGCCTCGCTGGCGGTAGATAATTCGGGCATGTGAATCAGACCTTTGTTAGAATAGTGCTCTGCTGGCGGCCCTGGCGTTGTATTTTGGGGCGCTGTCTACAACTCCGCTGTGAACCTGCTTCCAATCGAATCCAATCTTATCATGACGAACCCAACTGTTTCTGCCAGTCTGTTTAGCGCCATCGAGATGGCCCCACGCGACCCGATCCTGGGCATCACCGAAGCATTTAACGCGGACCAGAATCCCGCCAAAATCAATCTGGGCGTTGGCGTCTATTATGACGACAACGGCAAAGTGCCTCTGTTAGCTTGCGTACGCAAGGCAGAAGCGATCCTGATCGAACAGGCGGCGCCACGCACCTATCTGCCGATCGAAGGCCTCGCCGCCTACGACAAGGCTGTGCAAGAACTCGTATTTGGCGCCGATAGCGCCGTAATTCAAGAGCGCCGCGCTGTTACCGTGCAAGCCATCGGCGGCACGGGCGCACTGAAGATCGGTGCCGAC
This sequence comes from Janthinobacterium sp. Ant5-2-1, assembly GCF_001445815.1. Classification (NCBI taxonomy): domain Bacteria; kingdom Pseudomonadati; phylum Pseudomonadota; class Betaproteobacteria; order Burkholderiales; family Oxalobacteraceae; genus Janthinobacterium; species Janthinobacterium sp. Ant5-2-1. The sequence goes on from NZ_LNCE01000178.1 coordinate 43,455, forward strand.
TTCCTGCAGCGCTTCGCGCCGGGCGCGCAAGTCTACATCAGCGACCCGAGCTGGGAAAACCACCGCGCGCTGTTCGAAAACGCCGGTTTCGTCGTGAACAACTACGCGTATTACGATGCCGCCACCCATGGCGTGAACTTCGACGGCATGCTGGCCAGCCTGAACGCCATGCCAGCCGGCTCCATCGTCGTGCTGCACGCCTGCTGCCATAACCCGACCGGCGCCGACCTGAGCGTGGCCCAGTGGGATCAGATCATCAGCGTGGTGACCTCGCGCGGCCTGGTGCCGTTCCTGGACATGGCCTACCAAGGCTTCGCCAACGGCATCGCCGAAGACGGCGCCGTGGTGCGCCGCTTTGCCGACGCGGGCGGCCCGCTGCTGGTGTCGAACTCGTTCTCGAAATCGTTCTCGCTGTACGGCGAGCGCGTGGGCGCCCTGAGCGTCGTCGCCTCGAGCGCCGACGAAGCGGCCCGTTTGCTGTCGCAGCTGAAGCGCGTCGTGCGCACCAACTACTCGAACCCGCCTACGCATGGCGGCAAGGTGGTCGCCACCGTCCTGGCCACCCCGGAACTGCGCCAGCTGTGGGAAGAGGAACTGGCCGGCATGCGCGTGCGCATCCGCGAAATGCGCAACGCCTTCGTGGAAAAACTGAAAGCCAAGGCGCCAGGCCACGACTTCGAATTCGTGCGCCAGCAAATCGGCATGTTCTCGTACTCGGGTCTCACCAAGGAGCAGGTGGCGTCGCTGCGCGAGCAATCGATCTACGCCGTCGACACGGGCCGTATCTGCGTGGCAGCATTGAACTCGCGCAATATCGACATCGTTATTGACGCGATCGCCAAAGTGCTTTAATATCTTGCTTCTTCGGCGTTGCATGCAAGTGCGGCGCTGATGGCGGTAGAAAGTCGGCGATGGCCGTGTTTGTGAAGATGCAGTATCAGTCTTGCAAATATGAAACAAGCGACATATAATATTGCCTCTTTTCCCTGATAGCTCAGTTGGTAGAGCGACGGACTGTTAATCCGCAGGTCCCTGGTTCGAGTCCAGGTCGGGGAGCCAGAATTCGAAAGGCCACGTTGAAAAACGTGGCCTTTTTTGTTTTTGCGCCGCTGGTGCATAGCTTGGGCCAAGATAAGATTTCCCCTTTGGAAATCTGGACAGCGCCAGGTTTGGCCTATATAATACGGCCTCTTTTCCCTGATAGCTCAGTTGGTAGAGCGACGGACTGTTAATCCGCAGGTCCCTGGTTCGAGTCCAGGTCGGGGAGCCAGAACACGTAGTAGCAGAAAGCCCAGCCTTCACCGGCTGGGCTTTCTGCATTTCAGCGTGTCGCGATTGGCGCGGGCAGGGTCCCGATGATCGATCGCTGGAATTTTTCCGGTTCGTCCTGGTGTATCTGGTGTCCCGACTGTTCAAATACAAACAGCCCCTTCCTTGGCGCTTGCAGCTGCTCAAAATAGTCTTGCGTGATGCGGGTGGAGGTCTGGATGTCGTTCTTGCCAACGAAGAAATAGACCGGGCAGTCGACTTTCTTCAAGGTCTTCGGCAAATCGATATGCATGACTTCGTTCCATACGGGCGACCAGGCTTTGGACCATTGCAGAAAGCCGGTCTTGAAGCCATCGCTGGTGGCGAATGTTTTCCCCTCTTTATGGAAAAGCCATTTGCGCAGGTAAAACAGGTCTTCATCCCGTTGAAAGGGGATCTGTACCTGCGCCAGTTCTTGGCTGGCGACGACATCGTCCCGGAAATGCGTCTGCAAATTAAGCAGCAATGCCTTTTCGCTGGCCAGCTGACTGATGACGGGATTGACGGCGAAATACGCGTGCAGCAGTTCCGGATGCTGTTCGACGATATGAAAACCCAGCACATTGCCCCAGGAACTGCCCAGCAAGTATATTTTTTCCTGCTTGAGCTCTTTTTGAAGAAATGTGATGACCTGATACGTGTCCTGCTCCATCTGCGCGACGGATGGCTGGCTTGGCGACGGATTGAGTGTCAGGGTTTTTCCCGCATCGCGCTGATCCCATTGGACCAGCGTAAATCTGTTTTTCAGGATGGCCGTAAAGGCATCCGCGTTCTTCATCATCGAACTTCCCGGCCCGCCCGATAAAAAGAGCAGAACAGGTTTTTTTGAGTCATCTGTCTTGATTTCCACATACTGCTTGATGCCGCCAATGTCGGGAGTCAGCAGCGCGTCGATGGCAAGCGCTTGCGCTTTGCAGGCATACAATGGCATCAGGGTGAGGAATAGCACTGTTAATAGCTTTGTCATGGTTTGATATGGATGGTTGCCTGGGGGTATGGGGTGTCCATGGGGGATATTATCCGAATAGCATGTTGCATATAGAAAATATGTGCGGCGTGGCCGGCCGCTGCCTGTGTGCTTTTTCGTTTTGCGCTATCCTGAATGCAACCCCATAGGAGATCCGCCACCATGACCTGTTCAATTCCGTTGCGCCATATCGTCCTGTGTGATTTTCTCGAGGACATCACACCGGCCAAGCATGCCGAGCTGGTCTATGAATTTTCCCAGCTTAAACACCGCATTCCCGGCGTGCTGCAATTCGAATGGGGGCCGAACGTCAGCCCGGAAGGCCTCGACGACGGCTTTACCGATTGCTTCACCTTGACCTTCGATGGCGCCATCGCGCGCGACCTGTACCTGGCCCATCCTGCCCACTTGGCCTTTGTCGATCTGCTCAAGCCATGGCTGGGAAGGGTGCTGGTGTTTGACTATCAGCCACGGGAAAATCCGGGTTGAATGGCGATACGCGTAATTTTTTCAGCGTAAATCTGGACAACTGAAAATTTGCCCTATAGAATGCGGCCTCTTTTCCCTGATAGCTCAGTTGGTAGAGCGACGGACTGTTAATCCGCAGGTCCCTGGTTCGAGTCCAGGTCGGGGAGCCAGAACATCAGCAGTATCGAAAAGCCCAGCCTTCACGGTTGGGCTTTTTGCATTGCCGCCATTGTTTTCGTGACATTTCACGCAGATTTGCCGAAAAGCATCTGTCATACTGGTATTGCACGTTTGCTGCCTGTGGATGAAAACAACCTTTCCTATGAAGAATCTCTGCGCCCTGGTGTTGATGCTGGCCGCCGGCACGGCCTACGCGCCCCTTGCCGGCAGTCAGGGGCGCCAGCCGGCATCCGAAGCAAAGGTCAAGCAGCAGATCATCGCCGAGTCGATTGCCGCCTATCCGGGCCGCTGCCCCTGTCCCTACAATGCCGCCAAGAATGGCAGCGCTTGCGGAGGACGCAGCGCATGGAGCCGGAAGGGCGGTTACGCTCCCATCTGCTATGAACGCGAAATCAGCAGCGAGATGGTGCGCAAGTGGCGCGAGGACAATGCCGCCGCGTTGTGACTATTGCCCCGTGCGCAGCGCTTCCAGCGCCAGATAACTTGGTTGCACTTGCGCGGCGATGGCGGCCAGGCCGCTTGCCGCGGCCACTGGCGGGTCGCCGTGGTAGGCCGTGCCGTATTTCGCATGCACGCCGCCCCGCGCGCGCATCGCTTGCAACTGTGCCGGCGTGGGTGTGATGCCCAGGCGGGTCAATACATCGCTGAACACGATATCTGGCAATTGCTTGTAATGAATTAACTGCAGCTGGCCGGCCGCCGCATGGGGCAGGGCCGCGTCGAACAGGCTGGCCAGCACGAGGCCCGCATAGCCATCGATATCGCCGGGCGCCAGCTGCTGCATGGGCAGCGGCAGCTGTGCCGGGTGCAGCATGCCGGGCACCATTTGCGGGCCGCGCTGGCGCTGGTGCGAGGCCAGCACGGCTTGCGGTTCGCGGTACAGGAACAGGCAGGGCGTATCGGGAAACGCCTGGCGCAGCAAGGTCAGGTTGTGGATGTGCCAGCAATCGAACTTGACGAAGAAGTGCGTCTCCTCGCCCGTGCGGCGCTGGCCCAGGGCCAGGATGGCTTGGCGCAGCAGCGCGATGCCATCGCTGCCCGCCATGCCATCGTGATGCAGACGCAGCAGCGAGTCGATGATGGTTGGCTCGGACAGCACCACGCATTGCGGCAAGGTCGCCAGCAATTGCGTCAGCAGGGTCGAGCCGCAGCGCGAGACGTGGAAGATGAAGGCGTCGGGCGCCAGGCAATCGCCGAGCGTGGCCAGCGCCGCCAGCGGCGTGCGGCAGACGCGGCGCTCCTCATGCGGCTGGCGCGCGAGGGTGTTGACAAAGAATGGTTCGCTGAACGGCTGCCGGCCCAGGTCGCGCCAGCAGAGCGACACCTCTCCCGTTTGCGCGTCGCGCTGCGCAAAGAGTGGATACCAGTGGTGCATGTCCATGCCCGCATGCCAAGAAACAATATTGCCCCTGGCCAGCAAGCCTTCCTGCTGGGTCAGGCCATGCGGGGCGTTCACGGCGCACTCCCGTCAGCCAGGGCAGACAGTTGGCTGGCCAGCGCCAGGCTGGCCGGCGAGGGCGACAGCCGCAGCTGGGCGATGACGGCCCGCACATTGCCATCGTTGATGCTGGGGTCGCCATATTTATGGGCCGCTTTCGGCACGAAGCCGGCCGAGGCGAACAGCGCTTCGAGCCAGGCATTGGTGATGCAGTCGAGCACGAGATGGATGCGCGGCGCCGCGCCCTGGTTGTGCACCGCGTGCAGGCAGCTGGCGTCCATGTACCAGGCGTGGCCGGCCGTGAAGTGCACGTTCTCGCCGTCGATGCTGAACAGCACTTGGGGCGAAGTGTGGATGGGGATGTGGATGCGGATCAAGCCATCGGCCAGCGAGGTGCCGGCGTCGCGGTGCGCGCGGATGATGGCGCCCGGCGCCAGAGCCATCAGGCGTGCGGCGCGGATATCGCAGGCGAAGCTGGCGAGCACCTCGCGCAGGCAGGGGCAGCGCGCCAGTTGCGGCGTGCCGGCATAGGCGGCGCCGTCGACGGGCATGATGTCGCCGGCTGCTCCGCCGGCCGAACGCAGCGGTAAGCAGCTCCAGCCCTGGTCGTAGGCGCCCGTATTGAAATGGCTGATCCACTCGCCGGCGGCGAACTGGTCGCTGTCGCCTTGCATGCGCGCCACGTCAAAGCGCAGCGGCAGTCGCAGCCAGGTGCTGGGCGGAGTCGGCGCCGCCACTATGACGCGCTCCATTCCAGTTGTTCCTGGACGTCGTTTTCCCCGCGCAATCGAAAGCCCAGCCGCTGGTACAGCGCGCGCGCGGCGGTGTTGCTTTTGTTGACGGCAAGGCGGAGCCGGCATTGCTGGGCGCCCGCTTGCGCCTGCAGGCCGCGCAGCACGGCGCTGCCGGCGCCCTGGCCTTGCGCGGCGGGCAGGATGGCGATGTCGACCAGGTGCAGCACCTGATCATGGCGGTCCAGCACCAGGCGCCCGATGGGCGTGTCGCCGTGCTGCAGCACCAGGTACATGGCCTGCGGATACGCTTGCCGGTAACCGTGGCTTTGCATGCGCTGCTGCATGGCGATCAGCTGCTCGATGACGGCGGAATCGGCCGGCATCTGGCGCAAGTCGTCGCGCGTGGAGCTGTACAGCGCGGCGGCAAAGCCATCGTCATCGTCGCGCTGGACGCGCAACTGGTAGGGGGCGGAAAGCGGCAGGTCGTGCATCGGTGCTCCGGTAGGTGGTGGCGATGGCGGCAAATGCGCACGCGTTTATTTATTTGCTATGCTGCCAATTTTTCCCTGTACTTGCAATCATTTCAAGGAAGCCGCCATGCATTGTGTCTGTATCCCGTCTTTCCAGTGGAGCCGCGCATGAATCCGGCACGGGCGGAACTGGCCGCTATTGCGGCCGCGCTGTGCGATCCGCAGCGTTCGCTGGCCAGCCTGGTCGGCGAAACGGTGCAGCTGCGCCAGCTTGTCGAGCGCCATTCGCGCCTGACCATGGACGGGCAGGATGGCTTGCGCGATGGCGAAAGTTTCCTGCCCAGCGGCTGGGCCATCTCGCCCGTGCAGGCGGGATTGTGCGCGCGCGAGCCCTACCGCAGCGCCGCCTTCATCCAGGGCCTGGCGCAGGCCGTGCGCGAGCGGCTGGCCGTGAGCGGCGGGCAGCCCGTGCGCGTGCTGTATGCGGGCTGCGGCCCGTTTGCGCTGCTGGCCCTGCCGGTGATGGCCGTGCTGGACGCCAGCCAGGTGCAGTTTGCCATCCTCGAAGTGCATGCGGAAACCCTGGACTATGCGCGCGAGCTGATCGCAGCCCTGGACCTCGATAGCCACGTCGCCGAGTATATCTGCGCCGACGCGGCCGCCTACCGCATGCCTGCCGGCGCCATGCCGGACGTGATCGTCAGCGAAACCATGAATACGGCGCTGGGCAAGGAGCCGCAGGTGGCCATCCTGCGCAATCTGCACGCGCAAGCGCCCGCGGCGGCGCTGCTGCCGGCAGCCGTCACCGTGCACCTGGGCCTGGACCGGCGCAGCCCTGGCGAGCCGTGCACGGACTGGGGCCGCGTGTTTGCGCTCGACGCGGAGGCCTTGCGCGCCTGGCGGCATGAACAGGGCGACAGCCTGCCCGCCGCCAGCATCCGCCTGCCTGACGTGCTGGAGCAGGCGCCGCGCTTGCTGACGCGCATCCGCGTGCATGGCGACATCATCCTGGGCGACCATGAGTGCAGCCTGAACCTGCCCCTGCCTTTGCCGGGCAAGCCTAACCTGGCTGGCGGCAGCGTGCTTGATTTTCGCTACCGACTGGGCGGCCAGCCGGGCCTGGAATTTCGCCTGCGCTTGCCTCGGACCGGGCAGGGCGGGCGCATGTAGCAATGCTCCATTGGCAAACAATTTATTTATGTAGGATAATATGGAACCGGTTCCATCTATGCGCAAATGCAATGTAGCGCAATCATCGAAGTCAATAAAACAACAAGTCTTGCGGGAGTCTCATGAACCATCCAGGCACTGAACCATCTGCAACATCCGTTTCATCCCTTCCCCGCATCAGCCGCCGCCACGCCCTGATCGGCCTGGCCGCCTTGCTGGCGCAGGCCGGTTTCTGGAGCAATCCACTGTCTGCCGCCCAGGCGCCGGCCAGCGCGCCGGCGACCGGACTGGCGCCCGCCACCATGCTGTTCTACACCTTGTCGCAAACGATCACGGGCCACCGCGACTTGTCCGCCGCGACGGCGGCGCGCATCGAACAAGCCATGCGTACCAACGTGCCCGGTTTCGCCGACCGTTTGCCGCAGCTGGGCGCGCTGCTCGTCACGGGCCAGGAAGCGAAAGTCCTGCTGGCGGCCGCCACCGCCGCCGATGCGAGTCTGCGCGAGCTGGCGCTGGCCATCGTTGCCGCCTGGTACACGGGCACCGTCGCCGGCAATGCGGCGCAAGGGACGAAGTCCATCGTCGTCGCCTACGCCGAGGCCTTGATGTACCGCACGGTGGCCGATGGCCAGGTCGTGCCGACCTATTGCAATTACGGCCCCCTGTGGTGGCTGAAGGCGCCGCCGGCCGTGCGCGTTTCCGCACCCGTGGAACCGAAACCCGTACCGGCCCCGGCCACTACCGGCACTCCCGAACCGAAAGGCAAGCAAGCAAAATGAAATCACCCCAATTCAAGAGTAATGGCGACGTCGTCGCCGATGTCGTCATCGTCGGCACGGGCGTCGTCGGCGCCATGATGGCCGACCAGCTGGCCGCGCAAGGCCATTCCGTGATCATGCTGGAAGCGGGCCTGCGCATCGAGCGTGGCCAGGCCGTGGAAAACTGGCGCAACATGCCGTTCGAAAACCGCGTCGGTTCCGACTTCCAGGGCCTGTATCCGCAAGCGGAAAATGCGCCCGCGCCGCTGTACTTCCCGAAGAATAACTACGTGGAAGTGTCCGGCCCAAATGGCAGCAGTTTCCAGCAGGGCTATCTGCGCACGGTAGGCGGCACGACCTGGCATTGGGCGGCGTCGTGCTGGCGCCACTTGCCGTCCGACATGCGCATGAAAAGCGATTACGGGGTAGGGCGCGACTGGGCCATTTCCTACGATGAGCTGGAACCGTACTATTGCCGCGCCGAGCAGGAAATGGGCGTGGCCGGCCCCAACGATCCGGCGCTGCAGTCGCCGAGCGAGCGCAGCGCGCCTTACCCGATGGACATGGTGCCCTGGGGCTATGGCGACAAGCGCTTCGCCGAAGTGGTCAATCCGCACGGCTACCGTTCCGTGCCGATTCCGCAAGGCCGTTCGACGCGCCCATGGCAGGGCCGTCCCACCTGCTGCGGCAACAACAATTGCCAGCCGATCTGCCCCATCGGCGCCATGTACAACGGCATCCACCACGTGGAACGGGCCGAGCTGAAGGGCGCGGGCGTGCTGGCCGAGGCCGTCGTCTATCGCATCGACACGGACCACAACAACCGCGTGACGGCCGTGCACTGGTATGACGCCAAGAAACAGTCGCATATGGCGACGGGCAAGGCTTTCGTGATTGCCTGCAACGGTATCGAGACGCCGCGTTTGCTGCTGCTGGCGGCAAATCAAAACAATCCGAACGGCATCGCCAACAGTTCGGACCAGGTGGGCCGCAACATGATGGACCACTCGGGTTTCCACTGTACCTTCCTCGCCAATGAACCGATCTGGACGGGCCGTGGCCCCGCGCAAAGCAGCTGCCTGGTGGGCCCGCGCGACGGCGCCTTCCGTGCGCAATATTCGGCCAACAAGATGATCCTCAATAACATCACGCGTGTCGGACCGGCTACCCAGCAGTCGTTGAAGCTGGGCCTGGTGGGCAAGGATCTCGACGACGAGATCCGCCGCCGCGCCGCGTTTGGCGTGGACTTGTCGATCAGCCTGGAACCGCTGCCCGAAGCGCATAACCGTTTGACCTTGAGCAAGACGCGCAAGGATCCGCTGGGCCTGGCCTGTCCCGACATTTACTATGACGTGGGCGATTACGTGCGCGATGGCGCGAAGGCCGCGCATGCGCAGCTCAAGCACATCGGCAAGCTGTTCGGCGCCGTGGAATTCCATATCACCGACAGCCTGAACGCGAATAACCACATCATGGGCGGCGTCATCATGGGTTCGAATCGTCTTGACTCCGTGGTCGATGGCAATTGCCGCGCCCACGATCACGCCAATCTGTGGCTGCCCGGCGGCGGCGCCATGCCGTCGGCCAGCGTCGTCAACACCACCCTCAGCATGGCCGCGCTCGGTTTGCGCGCGGCCGACGACATCGCCCGTACCCTGGCAAGGGAGGCCGCATGATGCGCCGTTTATTGCTGAGCCTGACCCTGGCGGCCGGCTTGCCGCTGGCCGCGCATGCTTTGCCGCCTGTGCCGCCGGCGCCGCCCGTCACTCTGACGCCGGACCGCCCGGCCGCGCCTGTCGCCGCCAAGCCCGATGCGCGTCTGGAGCGGGGCCGCTACCTGGCCATCGCCGCCGACTGCATGGCGTGCCATACGGCAGCGGGCGGCAAGCCGTATGCGGGCGGCTACGCCATCGATTCGCCGCTGGGCACGATTTACGCGACGAATATCACGCCGTCGAAAAAAGGCGGCATCGGCCACTACACGGAAGCCGATTTTGCGCGCGCCCTGCGTGCAGGCGTGCGCGCCGATGGCAGCCACCTGTATCCGGCCATGCCCTACACCAGCTATGCGCAGCTGACGGATGCGGACGTGGGCGACCTGTATTACTACTTCATGCAGGCCGTCAAGCCCGTCGACGAGCCGGCGCGCCAGACGGCGTTGCCGTTCCCGTTCAATGTGCGCTTGTCCATGCTGGGCTGGAATACCTTATTCCTCGACAATAAGCGCTTCGTGCCGGACGCAACGAAGAGCGCGCAGATCAACCGCGGCGCCTACTTGGCTGAAGGCCTGGCGCACTGCAGCGCCTGCCACACGCCGCGCAACGCGCTGATGGCGGAAATCGGCAGCCAGACCCTGGCCGGCGCGTCGCTCGGTTCCTGGCATGCGCCCAACATCACGTCCGACAAGGTCAGCGGCATTGGCGCGTGGACGGATGCGGAAATCGCCGCCTACCTGAAGACGGGCCACGTGGAAGGCAAGGGGCAGGCGGCGGGCGGCATGGCCGAAGCCATCCAGAACAGTCTGCAATTTTTGCGCGACGATGACGTGGCCGCCATCGTGGCGTACTTGCGCACGGTGCCGCCCGTGCGCGCACCGGGCCAGACCAAGGCTGCCTTCAGCCACGGCAGCGCCGCCAGCGAAGAACCGCTGCTGCGCGGCATGGCCAGTTCCACCGAGCACCATTCGCTCAATAGCGGCGCCGTGCTGTTTTCCGGCTACTGCGCCAGCTGCCATTCGGCCAGCGGCGCGGGCAGCACGGGACAAAGCTATCCAGCGCTGTTCAACAACACGGCGACGGGCGGCAACACGCCGGCCAACCTGGTCTCGGCCATCTTGTTTGGCGTCGAGCGCAAGATCGAAGGGGAAGAGCACGAAGCGTTCATGCCCCGTTTCGACCAGCGCTCCTACGTGCAGCCCTTGACGGACGAGCAGATCGCGTTGATCGCCAATTACGTGCTGAAGCAGTACGGCAACCCGGACGTGTCCGTCACGCCGGCCTACGTGGCGCAGGCACGCAACGGTGGCGAGAAACCCGTGCTGGCGCGGGCGCAACCGTTCATGCTGCCAGGCGGCATCGTGGGAATCCTCCTGCTGATCGCGCTGTTTGTCTGGCTGCGCCGGCGCCGTCAGCGCAGAGAGTGAACGCTGAAACGGCGGCGAATATGAACGTTGGGCGCAACTTGCAGTAAAATGCAGGCTGAAAAATGGTTACGAGCAATCGTAGCCATTTTTTATTCTGGCCCGATCCTGGCGGGTGTCTTCGCCTTATTTGAAAATTGACAATGTCACATTCCCTGCATCACCAATTTCTACGTTTCGCCGCCGTCGGCGCTTCCGGCACGGCCGTGCAATACAGCGTGTTGTGGGGCGGCGTGGAGTGGGCCGGCATCAGCGCCGCCGCCGCGTCCGGCATCGGTTACATCATGGGTTCCGTCGTTAACTACCTTCTCAATTACTTTTTCACGTTCAAGAGCGACAAGGGCCATGGCGAGGCGGCCAGCAAGTATTTCACCTTGCTGGGCATCGGCTGGTGCATCAATACGGGCCTGATGTGGCTGCTGGTGCACCAGATGGGCTGGTATTACTGGCTGGCGCAGGTGCTGGCGACGGGCATCGGGCTGGTCTGGAATTTCGCAGGCAGCCGCTGGTGGGCCTTCAAGCCGGCCGGCGCAGCGACCAAGTAACTAGTTATTGCAAGAAAAAAATGCGCTAGGCCAAGACCTGGCGCGCGGTTTTACCAAAACAAGGGGTTAATCATGCAGTTCCTGGAACGCTATTTCAAACTGAAGGACAACGGGACCAATGTGCGCACGGAGCTGCTGGCCGGCCTGACCACGTTCCTGACGATGGCCTACATCATCTTCGTCAACCCGTCCATCCTCGGCGACGCGGGCATGCCGAAAGACTCCGTCTTTGTCGCCACCTGCCTGGCGGCCGCCATCGGCACGCTGATCATGGGCTTGTACGCGAACTACCCGATCGCGCTGGCGCCGGGCATGGGCTTGAATGCGTACTTCTCGTACACGGTGGTCAAAGGCATGGGCATGAGCTGGGAAGTGGCGCTGGGCGCCGTTTTCATTTCCGGCTGCCTGTTCATCCTGGTCAGTCTGTTCAAGATACGCGAGATGATCATCAACAGCATCCCGCCCGCGCTGCGCACGGCCATCACCGTCGGTATCGGCTTGTTCCTGGCGATCATTTCCCTGAAAAGCGCCGGCGTGGTGGTGTCGAACCCGGCCACCATCATCGCGCTGGGCGACTTGCACCAGGTGGCGCCCATCCTGGCCATCCTCGGCTTTTTCATCATCGTTGCGCTGGACCGCCTGAAAGTGCCGGGCGCCATCCTGATCGGCATCCTCGCCATCACGATTGCCAGCTTCTTCTTTGGCGGCAACCAGTTCAACGGCATCGTCTCGGCGCCGCCCGCCATCGAGCCGACCTTGTTCAAGCTCGACATCATGGGCGCGCTGTCGATCGGCATCGTCAACGTGGTGCTGGTATTTTTCCTGGTCGAATTGTTCGATGCGACGGGCACCCTGATGGGCGTGGCCAACCGTGCCGGTTTATTAAAAGACGGCAAGATGGAACGCATGAACAAGGCCTTGCTGGCCGATAGCACGGCGATTGCCGCCGGCGCTTGCCTGGGCACGTCGAGCACGACGGCCTTCGTGGAAAGCGCTGCCGGCGTGCAAGCGGGTGGCCGCACGGGCTTGACGGCCGTGGCCGTCGCGCTGCTGTTCCTGGGCAGCCTGTTCTTCGCCCCGCTGGCGCACACGGTGCCGCCATACGCGACGGCCCCAGCGCTGCTGTATGTGGCGTGCTTGATGCTGCGCGAACTGACCTTCATCGACTGGGATGACAGCACGGAAAGCATTCCTGCCGCCATCACGGCACTGATGATGCCATTTACCTATTCGGTGGCCAGCGGCGTCGCGTTCGGCTTCATCACCTATGCCGTATTGAAACTGTTGACGGGCAAGGGCAAGCAGGTGTCGGTGGTGGCCTACATCATTGCCGCCATCTTCCTGTTCAAGTTTATCTATCTGGGCGAATAGCGGTTTTTTCGTCGCATGTGACATGTAAAAGGCCTCCCGTGCATCCGCATCGGCGGCCTTTTTTGATGGCGCGGCTTACATCAGCAGGGCCGCCACCAGGTCTTTTTTTGCCTCGCCGGCGCTGCCGTCGAAGCGCAGGGCCGCTTCCACGTGCGCCAGGTGCTCGACCATCAGGCGCGCCGCCAGGTCCGCGTCGCCGCTGCGCGCCGCCTCGAGAAAGCGGCCGTGCTCGTCGCACGAGCAAGCGGCGGCGTGGCCCGACTGGTACAGCATGGTGATGAGCGAACTGCGGCCCACCAGTTCGCGCACGATATCGCCCAGCACGGCGTTGCCGGCGATATCGGCCAGCAAGACGTGGAAGTCGCCCAGCAGTTGCGAGCGCAGCGGCGTCGCTTGCGCCAGCGCCTGGCGTTCCGCTTTCAGATGCCGCTCCAGCATCCTGTAGTCGGCAGGCTTGGCCCGCGCGACGAATTCGCGCGCCAGGGCTGCTTCGATGATGCGCCGCGCGGCAAAGATGTCGCGCGCCTCCGCTTCAGTCGGCTGGCTGACGAAGGCGCCCTTGTCGGGCACCATGCGGATGAGTTTGCCTTTCGAGAGACTCAGCAGGGCGGCGCGGATCTTGGTGCGGCTGACGCCGTACAGCCGGCACAGCGCTTCTTCGCGCAGCCGCGTGCCGGGCGGCAATTGGCGCGCCATGATGGCGGCCGCGATATGCTCGGCAATTGCCGCCGAGCTGTCGCCGCTGCCGGCTTTGTCCACCAGGGTTGCGCTTGATTCTGTCATGTCGGGTGAGAGCAGTAAGCCAGGGGCAAGGCGAGCCTTGCAAGCGCATGTCCGCGCGGCGGCGTGGTTGACGCTCCGCTGACGGCATGCCGTTGTGCGCCTTGCGTGTCGGCAAGGCCTGGCTATTCTACTATCTTGCGTGGCGCCGCGCAGACGGGCGCAGCCAGCCGGCGAGGCTTGCTCCCTGGCAGCGTGTTTTGCTGACCATGCAGCAACAACTGGACATGGGAAATTTTGACGTATATAATTCGGCCTCCTTTCCCTGATAGCTCAGTTGGTAGAGCGACGGACTGTTAATCCGCAGGTCCCTGGTTCGAGTCCAGGTCGGGGAGCCAGAACAAGCAGCAGCAAAAGGCCACGTGGCAACACGTGGCCTTTTTTGTCATGCGCGCATGGTTTCCATCCACGCTTGTCATCCCGTCAGTGCATCGACGGCATGCGCAGTGTTTCCCGGATCAGGGATCGACAAACACGTCGAAACGCACCTTGAGCGGGCTGCCCCACGAGATATCGACCCAGGCGCGGAAACCGCCGTTATACGGCGCGATGTTGTACACGGCCATGCGGGCTGAGCCGATGAAACGGTCCTGCGGAGTCGCGCCATACTCGCTGATGTTGAGCAATACGCGCGAATTGGCTTTCACGTTGGCATTGGCGAAGTTGACCGAGGGATGCACGCCATTGGCCGTCCACGTGTAGTAGGTGGTGAAGGCGGCGGCGCTCAGGTTCAAGTCCTGTGCGGCCGCGCCTTTTGCGGCCTGGCCTTCCTGTTCCATCGGCGCATCGGTTTCTTCCAGTGCCAGGTTGCTGCCGGTGCGGTGTTCTACTTTCATTTCCATGATGTACTCCTGATCGATAGTTTGGACGCCGCGCCTGTCGTCGTGCGGCAAGACGCCCTATCTGTGTTGCCGTGACGGCCAGTGTCACGTCCTGGCTGATAAGGTAGCCGCCTGCTCCATGCTGTTGGAGTAATTCATTCTAGGCGTACACAGAGTGAGAAAGCGCGCCGGGCGGCCGGAAAAGCGGCGCTCGCTTGTGCTGGCGCAAACACCTTGCGGGCAAGGGGCAAGATCTTTTCCAGCAGGCTATTTTTACGGGGGCGCCACGCATGCCGCGCAGGACAATGGCACAATAGGCCCAGCCGACCTGCCGATACGGAACCCGTTGCGAGCCTAGCCCATGCCGATACTGAACCTGAGTGCCGAAACCGATATCTATTACGAATTGATCGAAGGCGACCCCGCCAAGCCCTGCCTGGTATTCCTGCACGAGGGACTCGGTTGCTGTGCGATGTGGAAAGATTTTCCCGCGCAGCTATGCCAGGCCACGGGCTGTCGCGGCTTGCTGTACGACCGTCACGGCTATGGGCAATCGTCGCCGCTGACGGCGCGCCGCCAGCTCCATTATTTGCACGACTACGCGTTGTGCGAGCTGCCGCAAGTGCTGGCGGCACTGCTGCCGGGACAGGATCATTTTCTCGTCGGCCACTCCGATGGTGGCAGCATCGCCCTGATCTATGCGGCGCAGCAGCCGCCGCGCTTGCGCGGCATCATCACCGAGGCGGCGCACGTGTTTGTCGAAAGCATCACGCTCGATGGCATCCGCGTGGCGGACGCGGCGTTTGGCGCGGGCAAGCTGCGTGCGCTGGCGAAATACCATGGCGACAAGACAGAGAGCATCTTCAAGGCCTGGTCGGACACTTGGCTCAGCTATGGCTTCCAGTTCTGGAACATCGAATACCTGCTGCCCTCCGTCGAATGCCCTGCGCTGGTGGTACAGGGCAGCGAAGACCAGTACGGCAGCGCGGCCCAGGTTGACACCATCGTGGCGCAGGCGCTCAACGCCATGCCCGCCATGGTGGAGCAGTGCGGCCATACGCCGCACCAGGAGCAGCCGCAAGCGTTGCTGGCGCTGATGGAAGGTTTTTTGCAAGGCCGTATGGACGCGGCTACTCACCCGAGAAACACATGATAGACCACCTCGATCACCTGGTATTGACGACCCGCGACAAGGCGGCCTGCATCGATTTTTATACGCGCGTGCTGGGCATGCAGATCGAAACGTTTGGCGCCGGCCGCCACGCCTTCAAGTTTGGCGCGCAAAAAATCAATCTGCATGAGGCCGGCAAGGAATTCCTGCCCAAGGCGGACTTGCCCACGCCCGGCTCGCTGGACCTGTGCTTCATCGCCGCCGTACCGCTGGACGTCTTCATCGCCCACCTGGCGGCGCTGGGGATTGCCATCGAGGAAGGGCCGGTGGCCCGCACGGGCGCCAATTGGCCCATCCGCTCCATCTATCTGCGCGACCCGGACCGCAACCTGATCGAAGTGTCCGAGCGCGCCTGACGTTCACCCAGGCATTCAATGGCAGGCGGGATCACTGTCCCAGCGGCCCGAACAGATGCGCGAACGGCACAGCATGCCTTCGATCAGGCCCAGCTGCTGACAGCGCTGCAACAGTTCCGCCGTTTCCTCTTCCTGTTTGCGCAGCACCACATCGCGTACGGGCTTTGCTGGGCCTTCCTGCCGGTGCGCATGGGCCACCATCGCCGTCAGCAAGGCAACGTCGCTGTCGCCAGGCGCGGCAGCCGGCCTCGTCCCCTGAGGACGCGCCGCCGCCTGGCGCACGGGTGGCGGCCTCTTGGGTGACACGCTCACGGCTGCCACCTCGGGCAAGGGCGGTCCTGCCGTATTGACGATGGTGGCGGCCTGCTCCGTGTGCGGCAGCAGCGTTGGCGCCGGCATTGCGGGCGGCGCCATGGCCTTGGCGGGTACCGGCGGCAGGGGCAAGACGTCCGTGTCGTAAGCGAGCACGGTCGTGAGCAGCACCGCCAGTCCCAGCGCGCCAGCGGCCCCGTGCCGCCAGCCGGGGCGCCAGCGCAGGGCCGGCTTGGCCGCAGGCGCGGCGACGCCGTGTTCGAGCTGCGACAGGATGCCTTGGCCATCGATGCACGCGCCAGCCGCGCCGGCCTTGCCCAGCAGGTCAGGACCGCGCGCCTGGCCATCCCCGGTTTTCAGTAAAGACAAAATATCACCTCCGCAGTGGATCAAACTCGACTGACCTTGATGTAAACCGCGCTCATGCGGGCCGCGGACGCCTACGATCTAGCGATACCGCCGAGCAATGGATTGCCCGGCCCCGCCGATTCCCGTCACGGAGCGCCCCATGTTCGTTGCCCTGGTCCTGATGTATTTCCTGCTGGCCTGTCTTGCCTGCTGGCTGCTGCTGTTTCCCGGCGGCCGCGCCATCGTGCTGCACACGCTCGTCAACCTGGGCTGGCGCATGCAGCGGCGCGCGCAAGGGCTGCAGCGGGGTGGCGGCGCGCAGTGGCAGCGCATGCAACGGCACACGGGCTCGGGCATGGCGCGCGCCTGGCAACTGCTGTGGCTGCATCGCTGGCTGAGCCTGGCAGGCAGCGTGCTGGTCATCGTGCCGCCGCTGCTGGCCTGGCTGTCCAGCGACCGCATCGCCCTGCGCGGCTATGCCGATCAGCAACACGTCATCAATGACCAGGTCAGCGACTTGCTGAAAGGCGAGCAGCTGGTGCCGCCTTTGACCCTGCCGCCGCTGCTGTTTTCCACGGCGGAAGTAACGCAGCTGCGCCCGCTGCTGGGCGGCGCCAGCCGCAACTGGCAATTGCTCGACCACGATTTCGCGCAGCGTTTGCTGCTGGTCTTCAAGATCATGAAAGACGTGCATGGCTACGACATGGTTTTGCTGGAAGGCTACCGCAGTCCCGCGCGCCAGGATCAATTGGCGGCGGCCGGCCCGAACGTGACGAACGCGAGGGCGTTTCAAAGCTATCACCAGTATGGCCTGGCGGCCGATTGCGCATTCATGCATGAAGGAAAGCTCATCATTTCTGAAAAAAATGCCTGGGCCATGCGCGGCTACCGTTTATATGGCGTGACGGCCGAATCGGTGGGCCTGCGCTGGGGCGGGCGCTGGACCATGATGGATTTCGGCCACACGGAATTGCCGCAACCGCGCGTGCTGGGCAAGTAAGCCGCGCCAGCCATTCTAGCGCCGGGCATCGGCCCGAATTTCACAGCTGCAAGTTTGCTTGCGTAGCATCAATGGCCTGCCGGGGCCTGCCGCACTGGCGCCCGGTACTTGTCGTATGTCAACAAAGGCGCGCCGCATTGCTGTCAGCATGGGCCGAATCCGCCTCGCTGCGCGGCGGCGTTCCTCCTGCTGTGCGACCTCACCCTGGGCTTATCATGCTGCGACGAATCTGGCATTTCCTCACCGACAGCCGCCAACTGACCATCTTCGGCTTCGTGGCGCTGGCCGTATTCCTGTACCTGGGCGCCGAGGTGCTGGAAGTGGCGCTGGTCTGGGCCCTGGCCTTGCTGCTGCTGGCCTTGGTCAGCTGGCTGGGCCTGTGGCTGTGGCGTCGGCGCCGCGCGCGGCGCGATGCGCAGGCGCTGGGCCAGGCCATCCTCAACGAGGCCGAGATCGCCGCCGCGCAGGCCGCTTCGTCGTCCACGCCCAGCAACACGCAGCAGGGCGAACTCGACGCCGTACGCTCGGGCATGTTGGCCGCCATCGAGACCATCAAGACGTCCAAGCTGGGCCTCAAATCGGGCGCCGCCGCCCTGTACGAATTGCCGTGGTACATGATTATCGGCAACCCAGCCGCCGGCAAGAGCAGCGCCATCCTGCATTCGGGCCTGCAATTTCCTTTCGCCGACGGCAAGGTCGTGCAAGGCGTGGGCGGCACGCGCAACTGCGACTGGTTTTTCACGACGGACGGCATCGTGCTCGACACGGCAGGGCGCTACTCCGTCGTCGACGAGCACCGCGGCGAATGGTTCGGCTTTCTCGACCTGCTGAAAAAATACCGGCGCAAGGCGCCCATCAACGGCATTCTCATCGCCGTCAGCATCGCCGAATTGAAAGGCGACCCTGACGTGGGCATGCAACTGGCGCGCAGCCTGCGCAAGCGCGTGCAGGACGTCATCGAACGCCTGGAAGTGTTCGCGCCCCTGTACATCGTGTTTACCAAGGCGGACTTGATCGCCGGCTTCACGGAGTTTTTCGCGGACGCCGAGCGCGGCGAGCGCGAGCGCGTCTGGGGCGCCACCATGCCTTACCAGCGCAAGCTGCCCACGGTCGACTTGCTGGCGTTTTTCGACCAGAGTTTTGATGAATTGCACGATGGCTTGACGGAGCTGAGCCTGGCCAACATGGCGCACCGGCAACGCAAGACGATGGCGCCCGGCATATTCACTTTTCCGCTGGAATTTGCCGCCATCAAGCCGGCCTTGCGCGCCTTCATCGCCACCCTGTTCGAGGAAAATCCGTTCCAATTCCAGCCCGTGTTCCGCGGCTTTTATTTCACCAGCGCGCTGCAGGAGGGCGAGCCCGTCAGCGCGTCTTCGCAGCAGGTGGCGCGCCGCTTCGACCTGGCCTTCGCGCCGGCCCCGGCCGTGGCGCCCTCAGGCGCGCGCCAGCATGGCTATTTCCTGCTGGAGCTGTTCCGCAAGGTGATTTTTGCCGACAAGCACCTAGTGGCCAACTATGCCAACCGCGCCAAGCTGCGCTTCAAATATGCCGTGTTCTTTGCCGCCACGGTGTCGCTGGGCGTCTGCCTGGGCGGCTGGAGCTGGTCCTACCTGGGCAACCGGCAACTGGTGGCCAACGTCGAGGCCGACCTCAATAAAGTGGTGAAACTGCAGGAGCGGCGTCTGGACCTGCAGTCGCGCCTCGAAGCGCTCGAGATTTTGCAGGACCGCATCGAGCAGCTGGAAGCGTACCGCACGCAACGGCCGTGGTCCTTGCGCCTGGGCCTGTACCAGGGCGAACTGCTCGAACGCAAGCTGCGCGAGGAATATTTTGCGGGCGCGCGCCAGGTCATGCTCACCCCAGTGGCGGGCGCGCTGGAAGCCTTGCTGTTCGAGATGAACGCCAGCGCTGACCAGCTGCAGCCCACGGCGCGCACGCCGCAGACGCCGGCCGCCGCGCCCGCAACGCCTTCCGCACCGCGCAGCGTGCAGTACCAGGCGGCCAGCGCGACGAATGTGGAAGATGCCTACAATGCGCTGAAAACCTATCTGATGCTGGCCGATAAAACGCATGCGGAAAGCAGCCACCTGAATGACCAGATGACGCGCTTCTGGCGCGGCTGGCTAGAGGGCAACCGGGGCGCCATGCCGCGCGAGCAGATGATACGCAGCGCCGAGCGGCTGCTGACGTTTTACCTGGCGCAGATGGGCGATCCGTCCTGGCCGCGCGTCGAACAGAAGCTGGCGCTGGTCGACCAGGCGCGCGAAAACCTGCGCCGCGTCGTGCGCGGCATGCCGGCGCGCGAACGCGTGTATGCCGACGTCAAGGCGCGCGCCTCGACGCGTTTTCCCGGCATGACGGTGGCGCGCATCGTCGGCGAGCAGGATCAGGCCCTGCTGGCGGGCAGTTATGCCGTCTCCGGCGCCTTTACGCGCCAGGCCTGGGAAAAGTTCGTCGAAGGCGCGTTTCGCGAGGCCGCCAACCGCGAGTTGCAAAGCGCCGACTGGGTGCTGAAAAGCGCCTCCACCGACGACCTGACACTGGAAGGCAGTCCGGAGCAGATTGAGAAAAACCTCGTGGCCATGTACAAGGCCGACTACGCGGGCGAGTGGCAAAAGTTCGTGCAGGGCGTGGCCGTCGCCGACCTGAAAGGCTTTGACGGCGCCGTGCAGGCGATGAACCGCCTGGGCGACCCACAGGCGTCGCCGATCGCCAAGCTGCTGACGACGATTTACGAGGAAACCTCGTGGGACAATCCGGCGCTGCAAAATGCGCAACTGCGCAAGGCCGAGCGGGGCATCATCGCCTGGTTCAAGGAAACCGTGCTGCGCCGCGCGCCATCGCAGCTGACGGCCAATCCCGGTCTCAATGCGCAGATCGACCCGGCCCGCCTGGACAAACCGATGGGTCCCGTGGGGCGCGAATTTGCGGGCGTGGGCAAGCTGGTGGCGGCCAGGGACAACAATGCCTCGCTGATGCGCGCCTACCTGGAAGCGCTGTCGAAACTGCGCAGCCGTTTGAACCAGTTGAAGAACCAGGGCGACGCGGGACCGGGCGCGCGCCAGTTCATGCAGCAGACCCTGGCGGGCAGCGGCTCCGAGCTGGCCGACGCCCTGAAGCTGGTCGACGAGCAGGTGCTCACGGGGATGAGCGACGCGCAAAAACAGGCGATACGCCCCATCCTCGTGCGCCCGCTGATGCAGACCTTTGCCGTCATCGTCGCGCCGGCCGAACTCGATATCAACAAGACCTGGGCGGCGCAGGTGTACGAACCGTTCCAGAAATCGCTGGCCAACAAATATCCATTCGCGCCCGCGGCGCGCATCGAGGCGAGCAACCTGGAGATCGGCCAGTTCTTCGGCCCCGAAGGCCTGGTGGCGAAATTCGTCACGACGTCCATGGGCCCCTTGGTGGTGCGGCGCGGCGACGTGCTGGCGCCGCGCACCTGGGCCGACATGGGCATCAGCCTGGCGCCGCAGGTGGTGGCGCGCTTCCCCGGCTGGATCGCGCCGCTGGGCGCGGGCGGCGTGGCGGCCACCTCGACGGCGGCGCAGACCGTGTTCCAGATCCAGCCGTCGCCCGCGCCCGGCACCCTGGAATACACGGTGGAAATCGACGGCCAGCAGCTGCGTTATCGCAATACGCCGGCGCAGTGGACGAACATGGTGCATCCGGGGCCGCAGGGCGCGGCGGGCCAGCAAGGCGCGCGCATCACGGCAGTCACCTTCGACGGGCGCACGGTGGAACTGTTCAACGAGCCGGGGCAGTTCGGCCTGAAGCGCATGATCGACGCGGCGGCCAAGAAGCGCAAGGAGGGCGGCGTGTTCGAACTGCGCTGGACGCGCGGCGAGGTGGCCGTGGCGGTCGACCTGAAAATCACCAGCAGCGCGGAAACCTCGGGCGCGGGATCCGCCACCACCGTGCAGGAGCAGGGCTTTCGCGGCATGCAGCTGCCCGAGACGATCGTTGGTGCTCCAGCATCCGCGCTGGCCATCGCCGCCGTTGCTGTAGCGCCAGCGGGAGTGTCGCCATGATGCGCGCGGCGCAGCAGGTGCGCCTCGGCTATTTTGGCAAGATCCCCGCGCGCGGCGACTTCATCAAGGCTTGCGACAATCACGCGCTGGTGCAGCTGCTCGACGACTGGCTGGCGCAGGTCATGACTGCCCTGACGGTGGAACCGCGCTGGAAGCTCAATTACGACGCCTTGCCGCCGCTGCGCTTTGCCTTCGTCGGCACGCGCAGCCGGCGCGCCATCGCCGGGCGCCTGGAAGCGAGCAACGACCAGTCGCTGCGGCGCTTTCCCTTCATGGCCATGGGCGCGCTGGAAGTCGATGACGCCGACGTCTTTGTCGCTTGCAGCCCGCTGGCGCTGGCGCCGCTGTGGCAGCGCGTGGAGCAGCTGTCGCAAGGCATCGTGGCCAGCGCCGAACCGGGGCCGGCCCTGCTGGCGCTGGCCGGCAACGTGGTCGAAGTCGAACCGGCCGCACCTGATCACGCGGCGCGGCTGTCCGCCTTTTTGCAGGCGCAGACCGTGCATGGCCTGCAAACGATGCTCGCTTCGCCCGCGTTCCCCGTGACGGTGCGCGAATTGCTGCTGGGCCTGGGCCTGCTGCTGCGGCCGGTGCGCCAGAGCGGCTTGCCGCGCCTGGAGAAAAGCCTGGTGCTGCCGCTGCCGCAAGACGTGCAGCTGCGCGAACTGGTGGCCAGCTTCTGGCTGCACCTGATCGCGCCTTTCCTGCACCAGGCCGATTTCGAACTGGCGCTGTTCTTTTCCCACGTCGACGAGGCGCCCGTGCTGGTGATCGGTTTTTGCGGCGCCGACCCGCATGGCTTGCGCGCGCTGATCGACCCGCAGGCCGGCTGCGAACGGCTGATCGTCTTCGACCAGCTGGACTGGGTCGAGGAGCAGCTGGGACACGATGCGGCGCTGCGCCAGTTTTCCGCCTGCCTACAGCAGGAGCAGCTGTCGCTGCGCTCGGCCTGCGCCATGTTTGCCGACACCTTTGCCTGAAGGATCGCGATGAAATCTCCCGTCATTTTTCTGCTATTGCTTGCCGCCGCCATTCCCTGCCACTCCCAGGCGCAAGCGCCCCAGATGCCGATGCCGGGGCAGATCCTCGTCACGGGCACTCTGGCCGACGAGGCGGGCAAGGCGGCCGTGTTGGCCCGCCTGCGTGAACTGTACGGCGCCGAGCGTGTGGTCGACCAGATCGCCATCGGGAACGTGGCCGTGCCGGCCAACTGGAACGCTTACGTGCACAAGCTGATCGCGCCGAACCTGAAGCTCATTTCACGGGGCCAGATCACCGTCGACGGCAATAACGTCAGCGTGCGCGGCGAAGTGGCGAACGAGGCGCAGCGCCAGCAGATCGCCAGCGACATCGCCACCAGCCTCAATCCTACCTACATCGTCAACAACGGCTTGCGGGTCAGGGCGGCCGAGGCCGAGCAGGGCTTGCTCGATGCGGCGCTGGATAAACGCATCATCGAATTTGACAGCGGCAAGGCCACCATCACGCCGGCCGGCCTGGTGATCCTCGACGAGATGGCGGCCGTCATGCTCAAGCTGCGTGGACGCAAGGTGGAGGTGATCGGCCACACGGACGACACGGGCCTGCGCGCTAGCAATGTGGCCCTGAGCCAGGCGCGCGCCGAAGCCGTGCGCGCCTATCTGGTCAACAAGGGCGTCGTGGCCGATTCCGTGCTGGTGTCGGGCCAGGGGCCGGACCGTCCCTTGGCCAGCAACGCCACGGCCGATGGCCGGGCGAGAAACCGGCGCATCGAGTTCAGGATCGCACAGTGATCAGGGGAGTGTGATGGTCAGGTGCGCCGGCCGTGGCGCCAGCTTGACCAGGTCCGTATACGCGGCCAGGGTCGTTTGCGTGCCGCGCGTCAGATGCGTTTTCAGTCCCAGGTAGGCGCAGATGGCCAGCAGGGCGAAAATGCTCGACAGCGCCCACAGCGGCACGTCGCTGCCGCGTTTGTTGACCACCTGGTCGGGGCGTTCCGCGCGCGGCGCGAAGCCACGGCTCTTGCCCTTGATGTGGGCGATCTCGTCGCCCAGGCGCGCCGTCAGGTAGCTGAGTTTTTCGCCGCCGTCGATCGCATACTTGCCCTGGAATCCCAACAATAAACACATGTGGAAGACCTGCAGCGCCTGCACGCGCATGGCGCCCTTGCCGCGCAAGGCGTCGAGGCGGTCGAAGAAGTGTTCGCCGGCCAGCTGGTCGCCAAAGATCAGCAGTTGCAGCGGGCGCCTTTCCCACTGCTTGCGCAGGGCGAAAGGCGAGGCCAGGATGATTTCATCGACGGCCGCGCAGAACGCATACTTGGCCGCCTCGATATCGTCGCCATCGGCGCGGATCTTTTTCGCCTCGCGTTCGAAGTCGTCGAGGAAGGCCGTGATGCGGTCCATGAAGCTTTGCTCGTCGCCGGGCGCCGAACCGTGCTTCAGCATGAACAGCATGTAAAAGCCTTCGTGCATCAGGTCCAGCAGGGCGCTGCCGGCGTGCCGGCTGCTGCCTGCAGGGGCGGAACCGCGTTGTCCCAGCAGGGAAGGCGCCGCGCGCCGTTCGATGAGCTGGCTCATGCCGTCACCGCGATCAGTTCGAGCTGCAGGTCGCGTATGCCGGCCGGCACGTAGACGGAAATCGACTGCGCCTTGAGCATCTGCTCATACAGCGCGCCACGGTTTTCAATCGCAAAATAATAGGTGTCGGGGCGCACGGGAATGGCGGCCGGCACTTGCGGCGCATGCGACAGTTTCAGGCCGGGCATGGCCGTGAGCACGCATTTCTCCACGTCGTCGGGCGCGCCCACTTTCACGCGCAGCGGCACCACGTCGACCAGTTCGATGGCGGGCATGGCGGCGCGAATCGCCAGGTACAAGGTGGTGTGCTGGTCGATCTTGCCCGAATCGAGCTTGCCCAGGTAGTACGAGGGCTTGTCCTCGAGCAGGGCGATGGAAAAATACTTCGACGAGATGACGGTGTCGAGCAGTTCGCGGATGATGGCGTCGAGGGCGTCAAAGCAGGCGCCCGGCTGTGCGTGGTCGTAGGCGGGCAGGCTGGCCAGGGTGTAATGCTTGGAGTAGCTGAGCAGGCCGCCGGCCAGGCCCAGCAGCGCTTCGTACAGCCGCTCCGGATGCAGGGCCGGATGGCGCACATAGTGCATCAGGGCGGCGGCGGCCGTGCTGACCGTGTGCAGCAGCCAGAACGAGGACACGTCGCCCGAGCGGAACTCGATCACATTGCGGCTCGGTTCGCGGTGGTGGCCGTGCAGCGCGCTCACTTTCGCCTGCAAGGCGTCGAGCAGGTGTTCCAGCACGCCCTGCAGGCGCGGCGCGCCGGCGATCGCCAGGCTGGGCGCCATGAACGAGGGCACGGGTTCGAAGCCGCCCGACACCGTGCGCCGCAGGGCGATCAGCGGCAGGCAATCGTAGGAGCCGCGCGCTTCGCTGTCGGGAATCAGGCGCACGGTTTTCTTCAGGTAAGCCACGTCGGCCACGGCGGACTCCGTAAACAGGTCGGGCGTGGCGCGCATGGCATGCGCAAAGCGCGTGGCCGCCGGCGTACCTGCGTTTGACCCCTGCGCCGTGTAATTCATGCCTTCGCAGTTGAGGATGGGCAGCGCCGCGTAATACGTCACTTCCTGCACCGCCGGCGGCAGCGCTTCCAGGTCCACCGGCGGGGGCAGGGTATCGCTGCCCGGCGCGCCGTCGCCCAGCGATTCAAACACTTCGCCGTCGCGGAAGATCGCCGACAGGGCTTGCAGGCGCAAGGTGCCCGTCTTCAGTGCCGCCAGGTCCCATTCCATGTGCGCCACGCCCCACAGGTAGGGATGCAGCGCGCTGGCCGTATGATGCAGGCGCGCTTCGTGATATTGATCCTGGCGCTGGAAATGCTGCGGCCGCAGGAACAGGCCTTCTCCCCACAAGATTTTCGCTGCCATGCCCATCTCGATTCTCCTTGAATGTGTGGCGTGTCTGTTCGTGTTACTGGCAGCGTGGGGCCGACAGCGCGGGCATGCCGCTGACGCTCAGCGCGCAGGCATGCAGACCGACGGTGATGCCGCCCCGTTCCGCGTCGGCGGCGGCAATGGTGGCGCGCCAGCGCTGCGCCGCGGGTGCTCGGAACAGGGCCACGACGCCGATGAAATAGGCTTCCTTGCTGACTTTTTCCTGCACTTCGTAGCGCTGGCCCGGCACCAGCAGCACTTCCTTCACTTCCATCAGGTCGGCGCCCAGCGCTGCCTTTTCGCGCTGCGCGTCGAGGAAGCTGTCGTAGGGCGCCTGTTCGAAGGCAGCGCTCTGGCGCAGCTTGTAGATACGCGCCACCAGCGCCAGCGGCCGGCCGTCGGTATCCGTGTTGAGGCGCTGCGCCGCATGCAGGCGGATGCTGACGTTGCGCGGCGGCTTTTGCGCGTCGGGCAGTTCCGGCGGCGGCTTGGCCACGCCCGCCATCTGCAGCGCAGCGTTGGCGAGGTTGCCGATGGCGCCGCCCGCACAGCCGGCCAATAGCAAGGCCATCATCAGTAGCGCGGTGGCGCGGGCCGGGTGATGGAGCGGGGCGTCAGGTGGCATGGGCGACCTTTGCGAATTGAAGGGTGGAAATAAAAGTGTTGCAGTCATTTAAACGCATGCACTGGCGGCCTGCTTGCGTTGGCGCAAGATCGGTCTGCGATCAAGACAATTACTGCGCCAGATCAGGATTCCTGTCGCTGCACGCGGCTGTGGAGTGGAACTTCTTCTTTGCTGATTAATCTCAATTTGGCAAAAAAGTTGCCGGTCAATAATAGTCTCCACCAAGGCGCCGCCCATTGTTCCCAGCGGTAGCGTCCTCCACGTGAAGGAGTACCCCGATGAAGCCAGCCACCATGTTGCCCCGTATTGCCTGCCTTGCCAGCGCCTTGCTGCTCACCGCCTGCGCCACGCCAGAGCAGCCGGCGCCCCAAAAACCTGCCGCGCCGACCTTGGCGCAAGTGATGAGCGAGGCCGATGCGGCCGCGCGCGCCGGCCAGTTCGAGCGCGCCATGACCCTGCTCAAGGTCGGCGGCGGCAGCTACCCGGCCGACAAGGCGCCGTGGCTGCAAATGGCGCAGATGAAGTTCGACCGCGGCCAGTACGGCGACGCCATCGGCCATGCGCTCGAAGCGCTGGAACGCGACCCCGACGACAAGGTGGCCAACAGCATCGTCGCCGTCAGCGGCTTGCGCCTGTCCGGCAAGGCGCTGGCCGACCTGTCGCGGCAAAACAATCTGAATGGCTCGCTGCGCTCGGAAGCGCAGGATCTGGCCAAGCTGCTGCGCGCGAGCATCGGCGAAGAGGTGCTGCTGCCGCCGGCCAAGCGCCCGCCGGCAGCCGGCAAGCGGGCGGCCGGTTCCGGCACGCCGGCGGCGAAGGGCGCGGCGGCGCCAGGCAGCGCGGCCGATCCCTTCAGCGGCCTGAAATAAGCGAGCATCCCCACCATCCCCTTGCAAAGGAAGCGACATGTCCAAGTCCGACAGCGTGCAAAAGCGCCTGCAGAAGATACGCGCGCCGCGCGTGCAAATGACCTACGACGTCGAGATAGGCGACGCGATTGAAAACAAGGAGCTGCCCTTCGTGGTCGGCGTGCTGGGCGACTTTGGCGGCAATCCGGACAGCGAAAAAAAGCGCCTGAAGGACCGCAAGTTCGTCGCCATCGACGGCGCCAATTTCGACGAAGTGCTGGCCGGCGTGGAACCGGTGGCCCGCTTCGCCGTACCGAACCGCCTCAGCGAGGCGGGCGGCACCTTCGCCGTCGATCTGCATTTCCGCTCGATGGATGACTTCCGCCCGGAATCGGTGGTGCGCCAGGTCGACCCCTTGCGCAAGCTGCTCGAAGCGCGCACCAAGCTGGCCGACCTGCGCAACAAGCTGGCCGGCAACGACAAGCTGGAAGACTTGCTGACGGAAGTGCTGAACAACACGGACAGCCTGGCCACCCTGAAACCGCAGTTCCCAGCGCAGGAGGATTGAGATGAGCGCCCAGGCAGAAGCCCCAGAAGCCCTTGCTGTATCCACGCCCGCTGCGCCGGCCGCCACCGATTTGCTCGACCAGATCGTCGAGCAAAGCCGCGTCGCCAAGTCCGGCGCCGAACATGCGCGGGCACGCGACCTGATCTCGGAACTGGTGGCGCAGGTGCTCGACGGCACGGTGCTGATGTCCAGCAGCCTGTCGGCGACCTTGGACGCGCGCGTGGCGGAAATCGACCGCCTGATCTCCGCCCAGCTCAGCGAAATTATGCACGCGGCGTCGTTCCAGCAGCTCGAGCAAAGCTGGACGGGGCTGCGCTACCTGGTCGGCAATTCCGATACGGGCACGCGCCTGCAGATTCGCATGTTCAACGCCACCAAGCGCGAACTGGTGAAGGATTTCCAGGCCGCGCTGGAGTTCGACCAGAGCAGCATGTTTAAGAAGGTGTATGAAGAGGAATTCGGCACCTTCGGCGGCGCGCCGTTCGCCGCGCTGCTAGGAGACTTCGCCATTTCGCGCCAGCCGGAAGACATGTATTTCGTCGAGCAGATGTCGCATATCGCCGCCGCCGCGCACGCACCGTTCATCGCCTCGGCCGCGCCGGAACTGTTTGGCCTGGAAAGCTATGGCGACCTGGGCAAGCCACGCGACCTGGCCAAGGTGTTCGACACCATCGAGTACGCGAAATGGAAGGCCTTCCGCGAATCGGAAGACGCGCGCTACGTTGGCCTGACCTTGCCCCGCTTCCTGGGCCGGTTGCCGTTCAATCCCGTCGACGGCACCACGGTCGAAGGTTTTAACTTCGTCGAGGAAGTCGATGGCAGTGACCATCACAAATACCTGTGGTGTAACGCCGCGTATGCGTTTGGCAGCAAGCTGACGCGCGCCTTTGCCGACTATGGCTGGTGCGCCGCCATCCGCGGCGTGGAGGGCGGCGGCCTGGTGGACGACCTGCCGACCCACACCTTCAAGACGGACGAGGGCGACGTGGCCTTGAAATGCCCGGCCGAAGTGGCGATCACCGACCGGCGCGAAAAGGAATTGTCGGACCTGGGCTTCATCTCGCTGGTGCATTGCAAGAACACGGCGTATGCGGCGTTTTTCGGCGCCCAGTCGGCGCAGAAAAGCCGCAAGTACAACAGCGACGCGGCCAATGCGAACGCGGTGCTGTCGTCGCAGCTGCAGTACATCTTCGCCGTCTCGCGCATCGCCCATTACATGAAGGCCATGATGCGCGACAAGATCGGCAGCTTTGCCGCCGCCTCCAACGTGGAAGATTTTTTGAACCGCTGGCTGATGCAGTACGTGCTGCTCGACGATAACGCCAGCCAGGAACAGAAGGCGCAGTTCCCCCTGCGCGAGGCGTCCGTGCAGGTGCATGAAGTGCCGGGCCGGCCCGGCGTGTACCGCGCCGTGTCGTTCCTGCGGCCGCACTTCCAGCTCGATGAATTATCCGTTTCGCTCCGACTGGTCGCGGAGTTGCCGAAGTCGACCAATTCCTGATTCATCCATCTTTCAACCACAGGAGCACACCATGGCAATCGATGTATATCTGCAGATAGACGGCATCAAGGGCGAGTCCACCGATGACAAGCACAAGGACTGGATCGAGTGCAAATCGGTCAGCTGGAGCGTCGAACAGCCAAAGTCCGCCACCGCGTCGACGGGCGGCGGCCACACGGCCGAACGCTGCGAGCACAAGGACATCGTCATTTCCAAGCTGGCCGACCTGGCCTCGCCGGTGCTGCTGCAGACCTGCTCGGCCGGCAAGACCATCCCCAAGGCGCGCTTCGAATTCATGCGCGCCGACGGCCAGGGCGAGCGCGTCAAGTACTTTGAAATCGAAATCGAAAATGTGCTGATCGGCGCCGTGACGCCGAACGTGGAAGAAGGCGACATCCTCGGTGAGCACGTCGGCTTCAAGTTCTCGAAAGTGAAGTGGAAATACACGCAGCAAAAAGTGACGGGCGGCGCCGGCGGCAATACCTCGGGCGGCTGGGACCTGGCCGCGAACCGCGTGGCTTGAACGATGGTGCGCGGCGCGCGGCGGCCACCAACGCCCGCGCGCCGCGCCGACTTTTCAGGAGAGCGCATGGACAGTTATGTACCAGGCCTGTTCGACCGCCTGATGGACGACGGCGGTGCGGCGGCGGGCGGCGTGGCGGTGCACCTGTCGCTGGAGTAATTGAAGGATGCGGTGGCGCGCGACCTGGAAGAGCTGCTCAACACGCGCGTGGCCCTGCCGCCTGGCGCGCTCGACGCCTATCCGGAATGCGCCGCGTCCATCGTCAACTATGGCCTGATCGATTTCGCCGGCATGTGTTTGTCCAGCAGCGATGACCGCGCCCGCATCTGCGCCGCGCTGAAGGCCGCCATCGAACGCCACGAGCCGCGCCTGCGCAATGTGCGCGCCCGCTTGGAGCGCGAAGCGGGTGCCATCAACCGGGTCGGCTTCGTCATCAGCGGCACCCTGGCCGTCAAGGCCGGCGGCGAAACGGTCAATTTCGACGCCGTGCTGCAGCCATCGTCGCTGCGCTATTCGATCAACCGCAAGGGAGCCGCCGCATGAGCAATAACCTGAAAACCCTGATCGCCAAACTCAATGACACGGCGCGCACTGCTGCCACCCGGGCCGCCGCCATCTGCGTTGGCCTGGGCCAGTACGAAGTCGATATCGAACATCTGTTCCTGGCGCTGCTGGAGCAGGAGCGCAGCGACTTCGTCACCATCGCGCGGCGCAGTGAAATCAGCCTGACGGCGCTGGAGGCGGACCTGCGCCGCGAGATCGGCGGCTTCAGGACGGGCAGCGCGCGCACACCCGTGTTTTCGCCCCACTTGCCGCTGCTGTTCGAACACGCGTGGCTGATCGCCTCGCTCGATACGGCGCAGCCAGGGCCCATCCGCAGCCGCCACCTCTTACTGGCGCTGCTGACGGAGCCGGAACTGTCGCAGCTCGCGTACCGCGGCTCGAAGCTGTTCGCCCGCTTCAGCGTGGAGCAATTAAAGCACCATCCGGACAAACTGACGGCCGGCTCCTGTGAAGAGGAAAGCGCGGCCGTGCCGCGGCTTGCCGACACAGGTGATGATCCTGTTGCGGCCCTGGCCAGCAAAACCCCGGCGCTGGACCAGTTCACCACGGACCTGACGCAACTGGCGCGCGACGGCAAGCTCGATCCCGTGATCGGCCGCGAGACGGAGATACGCCAGGCCGTCGACATCCTGCTGCGCCGGCGCCAGAACAATCCGATTCTCACGGGCGAGGCGGGCGTGGGCAAGACGGCCGTGGTGGAAGGCCTGGCCTTGCGCATCGCCGCCGGCGACGTGCCCGACGTGCTGCAGGGCGCGCACATCCACGCGCTCGACATGGGCTTGCTGCAAGCCGGCGCCAGCGTGAAGGGCGAGTTTGAAAGCCGCTTGAAAAATGTTATCGACGAGGTGACGAAAAGCCCGCACCCCATCATCCTCTTCATCGACGAGGCGCACACGATGATCGGCGCCGGTGGCCAGGCGGGGCAGAATGACGCGGCCAATCTGCTGAAACCGGCGCTGGCGCGCGGCGCCCTGCGCACCATCGCGGCCACCACCTGGAGCGAGTACAAAAAGTATTTTGAAAAGGATGCGGCGCTGGCGCGGCGCTTCCAGGTGGTGAAGGTGGAAGAGCCGAGTGAAGAGATCGCCTGCGCCATGCTGCGTGCCATGGCGCCGCTGATGGAGCGCCATTTTGGTATCCGCGTGCGCGATGCCGCCATCGTCGAGGCCGTGCGCCTGTCGCACCGCTACATCAGCGGGCGCCAGCTGCCCGACAAGGCCATCAGCGTGCTCGATACGGCGTGCGCGAAGGTGGCGCTGGGCCAGTGCGCTACGCCGGCGCAGCTGGAAAACGCGCACCGGCGCCAGGAACGTATCGGCGCCGAAATCGACGCCTTGAGCCGCGAGGCTGCCGATGGCGAAGCGCCCGATAAAGCCGGCGCCGCGCGCCTGGTCCAACTGCGGCGCGAACATGACGAAGGGCAGGCGGCGATCGCGGCGCTGGCGCAGCGCTGGGAGCGCGAAAAGGCGCTGGTGGCGCAGATCGGCGACTTGCGCGCGCAGCTGCGCGGCGAGCGGCCGGGCGAAGTCGGCGCGGCGCGCCTGCTGGCGCTGAAGGCGGAACTGGCGGCACTGCAGGGAGAAGCGCCGCTGTCACCGCTGGAAGTCGATGCGCAGGTGGTGGCCGGCATCGTCGCCGGCTGGACCGGCATCCCGCTGGGGAAGATGTTGAAGGACGAAATCCGCACGGTGCTTACCCTCGATGGGGCGCTGCGCGAACGGGTGCTGGGACAGGACCACGTCATCGACGCGGTGGCGCAGCGCGTGCGCACGGCGCGCGCCAGCCTGGACGACCCGAACAAGCCGCAAGCCGTGTTCCTGTTTACGGGGCCGTCCGGCACGGGCAAGACGGAAACGGCGCTGGCGCTGGCCGATCTGCTGTATGGTGGCGAGCGCAAGCTCATTACCATCAACATGAGCGAGTACCAGGAGGCGCACAGCGTGGCCGGCCTGAAAGGCTCGCCGCCCGGCTATGTCGGTTACGGCGAAGGCGGCGTGCTGACGGAAGCCGTGCGGCGCCAGCCCTACAGCGTGGTGCTGCTCGATGAAGCGGAAAAAGCGCACCCTGATGTGCTGGAACTGTTCTTCCAGGTCTTCGACAAGGGCGTGCTCGATGATGCGGAGGGGCGCGAAGTCGATTTTCGCAACACTATCATCATCGCCACCTCGAACCTGGGTTCGGGCGCCATGATGGCCGCCTGCCTGAACCGGGTGGCGCAGGACTTGCCCACGCCGGCCGCGCTGGAAGAGCTGGTGCGCCCGCAATTGGTGGCGCACTTCAAGCCGGCCCTGCTGGGACGCCTGAAGGTGCTGCCGTTCTATCCCCTGAACGACGCGGTGCTGGCCGAGATCATTGGGCTGAAGCTGGCGCGGATAGGCGCGCGCATCGCGCGCAACCACCAGGCGCAGTTCAGCCATGACGCGGGCCTGGTCGACGCCGTGCTGGCGCGCTGCACCGAGGTCGATTCGGGCGCGCGCAATGTCGACCAGATCCTCAACGGCAGCCTGCTGCCGGCGATCGCCGAAGCGGTGCTGGCGCGCATGGCCGAAGGCGAGCCGGTCGCGTCGATACGCGTCAGCGCGAGCAAGCAGGGGCAGTTCAAGTACACGATCCGATAATCCACCTTCCGGAGAGCGCCATGTTCAATCTGGAGCAGTTGCTGCACCCCGTCAGCGCCGTCAGTCCATGCGGCGGCGACATCACCTTCAGCCAGGAGCTCGACGCCATCGCGCGCGCGCGCCAGCACGATGATCCGAGCCTGGACCAGGGCGAGTGGGTGACGGCGCTGAAGGAAGCCGACTGGCCGTTCGTGGCGACGCGCTGCGAACAGCTGATCGCCACGCACAGCAAGGATTTGCGCGTGGCCGTGTGGCTGGCCGAGGCGCATGCGAAAACGCGCCACTTCCGTGGCCTGGGTGATGGCTACGCGCTGCTGGCCGGCCTGTGCGAGCGTTACTGGGATGAACTGTATCCGCCGGCGGAAGAGGGCGACCAGGAACAGCGCATCGGCAATGTCTTCTGGCTGCTGTCACGCACGCCGCAGCTGTTGCGCGAGATCCCGCTGACCGAAGGCGCCGATGGCCTGTACTCGCTGCAGGATTTCGATGCGGCGCGCCAGCGCGCGGCCGCCAGCCTGGCGCAGGGCGCAGCGGATCAGGGCTGGGGCGATGCCCGCCAAGACGAAGGGGCGACCCTGGCGCAGATGGAGGCGGCGAGGCAACGGACCTCGCGCGCATTTTCCGACGGCTTGCTGGCCGATGCACAATACTGCATGCAGTCGCTGCTGGCGTTCGAGCGCAGCGTCGATACGCATTTCGGCGCCGATGGCCCGAGTTTTCGCGCCGCGCGCGAGACGCTGGAAAGCGCCATTCATTTCATTGCGCCGCTGTCACCGGATGCGGACTTTGCCGGCGCGCCGCCCGCCGCCGGCCAGGGCGTCGGCAGCAGCGGGGGCGCCATCGTGCAGCGCCAGCAGGCGCTGGCCCAGTTGCGCCAGGTGGCCGATTTTTTCCGCCGCACGGAGCCGCACAGCCCCGTCGCCTACCTGGCCGACAAGGCCGCCAGCTGGGGCGAGCTGCCGTTGCACCTGTGGCTGCGCGCCGTCGTGAAGGATTCAAGCACCCTGGCGCAGCTCGACGAGATGCTGGGCACGAACAGCGCAAACGGGTGATGGCGCTTGCCCCTTCCATGCTACTCTTCGGGCATGTTCAGAATGCTCATCTTGCCTGCCGCGCTGTGCCTGTTTATCGCGGCCAGCGCGCGGGCCGAGGGGCCAATGCCGCTGGTGATTTATGGCGACGACGATTATCCGCCGTACTCCTACGTCGACAACGGCCAGATGAAAGGTATTTATACGGAGATCGTGCGCGAAGCGGCGCAATCGATGCCGCAGTATGCGGTGCAGCTGCGCCCCGTGCCCTGGAAACGGGGCGTGCTGATGCTGCGGACGGGCGAGGCGTTTGCCTTGTATCCACCGTATTCGTGGCGCAGCGAGCGGCCGTATGTGCGCTATTCCGTGCCGCTGCTGATGGAGCAGCTGGTGGTGCTGTGCAATCAGGACGTGCTGGCCAGGCACAAGCTGAAGCAGTGGCCCGCCGATTACGCCGGTTTGCACATCGGCGTGAACGCGGGTTTTTTGCTGGGCGATGCAAAGCAGACGGCAGCCCTGCAAGCGGCCAACATCGTGTTCGATACGGCCAAGGGCACGCGCACGAATCTGCTCAAGCTGATGCGCGGGCGTATCGATTGCTATGTCAGCGACCGCCTGTCTGCGCAGTGGGAATTGCAGCGCATCCGGCGCGAGGGCGCGCCTGGCACGCCGATGCCGGCGATACAGGAAACGGCGCAGCTGGCCAGCCAGCAGGGCCACTTGGGTTTTACTGCCCGCCGGCCCGCCGCCTACCCGTATCGCGATGATTTTATCGAACAATTCAATGCCGCCATCGTGCGCATGCAGAACAATGGCGCGATCCGCCGCATCGTCGACCGCGCGCTGCAACCTTGATGTTGCTGCTCTGGCGTGACAACCCTGATTCAACCCGATGGAGAAAAACATGAAAAAACTGCTGTTCCTGTGTGTGCTTGTGCTGGCCGGCTGCGTGGGCCGACCCGAGAATATTGTGCCTGTTAGCAACTTCGACACGACCCGCTATCTGGGCAAATGGTATGAGATCGCGCGCCTCGACCACTCCTTTGAGCGGGGCCTGAGCCATGTGACGGCCGATTACAGCCTGCGCCAGGATGGCGGCCTGAAAGTGCTCAACCGCGGCTACAAGGATGCGGACGCTGTCTGGAAGGATGCGGAAGGCAAGGCGTATTTCGTCGACAAGAAAGACGTGGGCTACCTGAAAGTGTCGTTTTTCGGCCCCTTCTATGGTTCCTACATCGTCTTCGATCTGGACCAGCAAAATTACAGCTATTCCATGATTAGCGGTCCCGACAAATCCTACTTCTGGTTGCTGTCGCGCACGCCAACCATGGATCCCGCCCTGCAGCAGCGCCTGATCGAGAAAGCCGCTGGCCTGGGTTTCGATACGTCAAAATTGATCTACGTGAAGCAAAACTGACCCTGCTTGCCTGCCGCCCGTTCGTGGCGGCATACCGCCTTCTGGCTGTTGCTTTCCTGCATGTTATTTCTTGCAATACCACTCTGATTCACTCACAATCTGCTACAAAGTAGTGCGCTGCGGCGCGCTGCCATTCCGGTGGCGCAGTGTCCGTTGCGCCACCACTCGTGATTGCCGCACGGCAGATGCCTGCTATATTGATACGTAGCAGTAAGTCGGTTTCGTGGCGTCTGTGCATCGTTTTCTTCAGATAGGAATCACGCAATGAAAAACCTCAAAATCGGCGTACGTCTCGGGGGCGGTTTTGCCGCAGTCCTGCTCCTGTTGACCAGCCTGACCGTGGTGGGCATCGTGCAGATGCAAAGCGCCAGCAAGGAAACCGATGCGCTCGTCAACGTCAAGGTGCGCAATGAGCGCCTGATCGGCGAGTGGACCAAGGTCATCGAGGTGAACGCGGCACGCACGGCGGCCGCCTGGAAAGTCAGCGATCCCGAACACCAGAAGCAGTTTGAACAGGAAATGGCGGTCTCGTCCGCACGCGCCACGGAAATCCAGAATGACATCGGCAAAAGCGAGCTGAACGCCGAAGAACAATCGCTGTACCAGGAGGTGTTGAGCACGCGCAAGGCTTACACGGAAGTGCGCAAGAACGTGTTCAAGGCCAAGAATGCGGGCGACCTGGAACTGGGCAAGCGCCTGTACGAAGGCGACATGGCCGTCAAGCGCGACATCTACCTGGCGGCGCTGAAGAAGCTGGAATTGCTGGAAGCCAAATTGCTCGATGAAACGGCCGCGCAAATCCGTTCGCGCTACGAAAACGGCCGTCTGCTGCTGATCTCGCTTGGCGTGGTCGCCATCTTGCTGGGCATCGCCTGCGCCTACTGGATCACGCGCTCGATCACGCGTCCCATCACGCGTGCGGTGGAAGTGGCGGAAGCCG
Organism: Janthinobacterium sp. Ant5-2-1; assembly: GCF_001445815.1. Lineage (NCBI taxonomy): Bacteria > Pseudomonadati > Pseudomonadota > Betaproteobacteria > Burkholderiales > Oxalobacteraceae > Janthinobacterium > Janthinobacterium sp. Ant5-2-1. The sequence continues at coordinate 79,385 of NZ_LNCE01000178.1, forward strand.
TTTCCGCTGGCGACCTGACCAGCCATATCGTCGTGGAAAGCCGCGATGAAACGGGGCAATTGATGCATGCGCTGAAAAACATGAATGATAAGCTGGTCAGTATTGTAGGCCAGGTGCGCGCCGGCACCGAATCGATCAGTACGGCGTCGAGCGAAATCGCCGCCGGCAACCTGGACTTGTCGTCGCGCACGGAAGAGCAGGCCAGTTCGCTGGAAGAGACGGCCTCTTCCATGGAAGAGCTGACTTCCACCGTGAAACTCAACGCCGACAATGCGCGCAGCGCCAACCAGCTGGCCATCGACGCCTCGCAGATCGCCAGCAAGGGCGGTGTGGTCGTGTCGGAAGTGGTCAGCACCATGGGGTCGATCAACGATTCCTCGCGCAAGATCGTCGACATCATCAGCGTCATCGACGCCATCGCCTTCCAGACGAATATCCTGGCCTTGAACGCGGCCGTGGAAGCGGCCAGGGCCGGTGAGCAGGGCCGTGGTTTTGCCGTCGTGGCTTCCGAGGTGCGCAACCTGGCGCAGCGCTCCAGCGCGGCGGCCAAGGAAATCAAGGGCTTGATCGACGATTCCGTGCAAAAGGTCGAGGCCGGTTCACAACTGGTGGACAAGGCGGGCCGCACCATGGACGAGATCGTGCAAAGTATCAGCCATGTGACGCAGATCATGAACCAGATCACCGACGCCAGCGATGAGCAGCGCGCCGGCATCGAGCAAGTCAACCAGGCCATCGGCCAGATGGACCAGGTGACGCAGCAAAATGCGGCGCTGGTGGAAGAAGCGGCCGCAGCGGCGGAATCCATGCAGGAACAGGCGGCCAAGCTGGCCGACGTGGTGGGCCTGTTCAAGCTCGATGCAACGCAGCACTATGTTTCGGCCAGTGCTGGTCCGTCCGCGACGGCGTCTGCGCCAGGAAAATCTGCCATGCGGCCCGCCATCCAGCCTGCCAAGCACCGCGCGCCGGCGCCAGCCGTGGCCGCACCCGCGCCGGGCAAGGCGGCGCAAGCGGACGCCGTGCGTGCACGCGCGCCGAAGGCGCCGGTGGCGTCCGGGGCCGATGAATGGGAAGAGTTTTAAGCGCAGTTTCCCGGTAGTATGGCGCGGGCGCTACAATCGCGGCTTGAAGACAGCCGTGAACGCGCTCCGCCATGACCACCCGCCGTATCCCCAGCCAACCCTCCAGTAATACTTCCAGCCATACCTTCAGCCAACCCGCTGCATCGTTCTCCCCGGCTGAACCCGCAAAACGCGCGCGCTGCCCAGCCTGCCTGCGCGCCGTCTCCAGCTGCATCTGCCGCTGGATCGCCCCCGTTTCCCACACGGTGGAAGTGCTGATCCTGCAGCATCCGCTGGAAGTCCACAATGCCAAGGGCAGCGCCCGCTTGCTACACCTGAGTCTGCCCAACAGCCGCATGCTGACGGGTGAACAGTTTGCTCCCGAAACGCTCGCCGAATTGCTGGCCGGCAAGCACAACGTGCTGCTATATCCCGATACGCCAGGTGACCGTTCGCTGGACATCGCGCCGCCGCCAGCGCTCGACCCCGCCATCTTGCTCGATTCGGCCAGCTTGCAATTGGTGGTGCTGGACGCCACCTGGCGCAAGAGCCGCAAGATGCTATATATGAATCCCCCGTTGCAACAGCTGCCGCGCCTGCCGCTGCGCGATACGCCCGCTTCCCATTACCTGATCCGCAAGGCGCACGCGCCAGATCAGTTATCGACCCTGGAAGCGACGTGCTATGCCTTGATGCAGTTGGAGCAGGACGCGGCCCGCTTCGTTCCCCTGATCACGGCCTTTGACGGTTTTGTCGCGCAGCAGTTGAGTTATGTCATGCCGCAGGGTGAAAAAGCTTGAAATAGCACCATGGCAGCCCTTGATATTGGCCGGACAGCGGCATAGTATACTGTACGTATATACAGTTGATGGGGCCGTTCATGAAAGCAATTATTCCAGAACACGATGACAGCTTTGCCGGGCAAGCCATGTTGCCGCCGCAATCGCTGAAAGCTCACAAAGGCCGTGGGGCCGTCTCGAACCTGCAAGGCCGGTACGAGGTGCATGCGCGCGCCGGCTTCGATGACGGCTGGAGCGTAGGCGGTCTGGATGGGGCGGCTGAGGAAGAGGCGGCACCGGCCTGGAAGACGCAGGTCAGCGACGAGCAGGCGCGCACCATCCTCACGCGCAACGCTTCGCCCGATTTGCCGTTCAACGTTTCGTTGAATCCATATCGCGGCTGCGAGCATGGCTGCATTTATTGCTTTGCTCGTCCCACGCACAGCTATCTGGGCCTGTCACCGGGACTGGACTTCGAAAGCCGCATCTACGCCAAGGTGAATGCCCCCGAACTCTTGCGGCGCGAACTAGCCAAGCCGTCGTATGTGCCTGAACCGATCGCCCTCGGCGTCAATACCGATGCGTATCAGCCATGCGAACGCGAGCGGCAATTGACGCGGCGCGTGCTGGAAGTGCTGCGAGAGTGCGACCACCCCGTGGCGCTGATCACGAAATCGTCGCTGATCGAGCGCGATATCGACATTCTGGCGCCCATGGCGGCCAAGCATCTGGCGGCCGTGGCCGTGACTGTCACCACGCTCGATCCAGCCATCGCGCGCACCCTGGAACCGCGCGCGGCTGCCCCGGCGCGGCGGCTGCGCACCATCCGTACCCTGACGGAGGCGGGCATTCCCGTGGGCGTGAGTATCGCGCCCATCATCCCGTTCGTGACGGAACCGGAAATCGAGCAGCTGCTCGAAGCCGTGCGCGACGCGGGCGCCATCCACGCCCATTACGTGGTGCTGCGCTTGCCGTGGGAAGTGAGTCCATTGTTTCAGCAATGGCTGGAAGCGCACTTCCCGGAACGGGCCCAGCGCGTGATGAATCGGGTGCGCGAAATGCGTGGCGGCAAGGATTACGACAGCGCGTTCGGCGCGCGCATGCGGGGCGAAGGTGTGTGGGCCGACCTCATCCGTCAGCGCTTTGAAAAGGCCGTGCACCGGCTGGGGCTGCACGGCAAGGGCGGCCGCTTCAAGCAGCTCGATTGCACGCAATTCCGGCGCCCGCTCGTGGTGCCGCCGTTGGGAAACAAGGCAAAAGGGGGCAATGCGGGGCAGCTGGATTTGTTTTAAGAAGTTAAACGGCGCTATCCTGAGTCTTTGCCTGGATTTGCGCCAGATGCTGCTCGATGGCGAAGACATGCGGGTCGCTCTTGCCCAGCTCGCGCAGGGCGCTGGCCAGGTGCAGCAGGTATTCGCTGTTCGGGCCGCTGGGGCCGTTTGATCGGGCGATCTGGCGCGCGATATCCAGTTCCGGGGCGGCGCCCAGGAAGGCGGCGTTTTCCTCGTTGGCGATGTACACGAGGCCTTCGACCTTGCCGCCGTCCTCGAAGGTGATGTCGGTGGCCAGGCGCAAATAGCCGTTCTTTTCGCGGTGGTCGAGGTGGGCGAAGACTTCGGGCGTGATCAGGTAAGCCATGCCGTCGCACACGGCGCCCGCCTGCGGCACGATGGTGGCGACCCTGCCCGGCGCCATCGGCGTGCCCCGGTGGTCGTGCGAACCTTGCCAGAAACGCCGCGTCCAGCCGGCGATACTGGCGGGGCGGCGTTCGATGTAGGGAAAATCGGCCTTGTAGATCAGCGAGCCATAGCCGAACAGCCAGACCTGTGCATGGCCGTCGAATTTGTTCATGCGCTGGTTGATGGCGATGGTGGCGGCGTCGATGGCGGACAGGTCGTTCTGGGCAGGCTGGGTCATGGCGTAGGCGGCAAGGGGCGATGCGCCATTATAAAGCGGCGCCAGCCGGGCCGCCTGCGGGCAGGGTGTTGCGTGCCGCACCGCTGGCCGCTCCCACGTTCCACTCGTGCGTCTCGACAAAGCGGAACAGGAAGGCCATGAAGCTTTCGGCGGCCGGCGACAGCGAACGGCCCGTCTTCGTGTAGACGAAAAAGCGTCGCGTCAGTTCCGGCTCGTGCAGGGCGCGCATGTGCAATTGATACAGCTTGACCATCGGTTCCGCATACGGCAGGCAGACCGTGATGCCCAGGTTGGCGCTGACCATGGCCAGCGCCGTCGTCATGAACGTCACTTCGTTATAGGGATTGAGCGACAGTTCGCGAAACGCGCCGTGCATGTCGCGCAGCAGGCGTTCCGTGAACTGGCCCTGCAGCGAAATGAACGGGTAGTCGCCCACGTCGGCCCAGGTGACCCTTTCCTTTTGCTGCAGCGGGTGCTGTTCGGGGAAGACCAGCACGAAGGGCATTTCGAACAGCACTTGCGCGGCGATTTCCGCCGTCGGGTCGCGTTCGGGGCCGATGCCGAAATCGACTTCGCCGCTGAAGACGCGCGCCGATACGTTTTCCACCGGGCAGTCGACGAGGCGCAGCTGCACGTCCGGGTGCGCCTGGCGGTAGGCGGCGATCACTTCCGGCAGCAGGGTGCACGCCATCATCTGCGGTGCGGCGATGCGCACCATGCCCGTTTTTAACGCCTTGCGCTGGGCGATGCCGGCCATGGCGCCATCGAGGTCCTCGATCATCTTTTCAAACAGCGGATACAGCTCGCGGCCGATTTCCGACAACTGCGTCTTGCGCGTGCTGCGCTCGACCACGCGCACGCCCAGCACGCTTTCCAGTTCCTTGATCAAGCCGCTCAAGGCCGATTGCGTCACGTGCAGGTATTCGGCGGCCAGGGTAAAACTGCCGGTCTTGGCCAGCGCCACGAAGGCGCGCATTTGCCGCAGGCTGGGACTCATAAGATAATCCGATAAATCAATGGTTAAAAATTGTTTGTATGATAGCTGTAACTCGATTCTAATGGTGAAAAGCTGAAAAACAGTCCAGCCATCGCGCCCACGGCGCCATCCATTGGAGACAAGCACATGAAGATCAAGCAAATCCACCACGTCGCCTACCGCTGCATCGACGCGAAGAAAACCGTCGAGTGGTACGTCAAGCATTTGAACATGAATTTCGTCCTCGCCATCGCCGAAGACCTGGTGCCGTCGACCAAGGCGCCTGACCCGTACATGCACGTCTTCCTCGACGCGGGCCAGGGCAATGTGCTGGCCTTTTTTGAACTGCCGACGCAGCCGCCGATGGACCGCGACCGCAATACCCCGGCCTGGGTGCAGCACCTGGCGCTGGAAGTGGGCAGCATGGAAGAGCTGCTGGCCGCCAAGGAGCGCCTGGTGGCCGGCGGCGTCGAGGTGCTCGGTCCCGTCAACCACGCCATCTTTCAGTCGATCTATTTCTTCGACCCGAACGGCCACCGCCTGGAGCTGGCGGCCAACGTGGGCACGCCCGACATGATGGCCAAACTGGACGCCGTCAAATGGGAAATGCTGGAAGAATGGTCGCAAACGCGCCGCGCGCCCAAGCACGCCGCCTGGATGCACGCGCCGGCCGACGCCTGAGCGCAGTAGATTGAATGCTGCAGACCGACACTCTCTGAAACATACGCCAAACAAGGAACACCATGAAACTCGCAACCCTGAAAAACGGCAGCCGCGACGGCGCCCTGATCCTCGTCAGCCGCGACCTGCGCCAGTATCAGCGTGTGGCCGCCATCGCGCCCACCTTGCAGGCGGCGCTCGACAACTGGGACGCCGTCGCGCCAAAGCTGGAACAGGCCTACGCCGACCTGAACGCGGGCCAGGCGCCGGACGCGCAGCCGTTTGATGCAAAGCTGTGCCACTCGCCGCTGCCGCGCGCCTACCAGTGGGCCGACGGTTCCGCCTACATCAATCACGTGGAGCTGGTGCGCAAGGCGCGCAACGCGGAAGTGCCGGCCTCGTTCTACACGGACCCGCTGATGTACCAGGGCGGCTCGGACAGCTTTATTGGCCCGCGCGATCCGATCTTTGCCTTGTCCGAAGAGTGGGGCATCGACCTGGAGGCGGAAGTGGCCGTCATCACGGGCGACGTGGCCATGGGCGCCGGCGTGGACGACGCGGCGAAAGCGATCCGCCTCGTCATGCTGGTCAACGATGTCTCCTTGCGCAACCTGATCCCGGGCGAACTGGCCAAGGGTTTCGGCTTCTTCCAGTCGAAGGCGGCCAGCGCGTTTTCGCCTGTTGCCGTCACGCCGGACGAACTGGGTGCCGACTGGGCGGACAGCAAGCTGCATTTGCCGCTGCTGGTGGATTTGAACGACAAGCCCTTCGGCAAACCGAATGCGGGCGAGGACATGACCTTCAATTTTGCCCAGCTGGTGGCGCATGCTGCCAAGACGCGCGAACTGGGCGCCGGCAGCATCGTCGGTTCCGGCACCGTGTCGAACAAGCAGGGCAACCTGTTTGGCTCGAGCATCGAGAACGGCGGCGTCGGTTACTGCTGCCTGGCCGAAGTGCGCATGTATGAAACCATCGAACACGGCGCGCCAAAAACGGCGTATCTGAAGTTCGGCGACACGGTGCGCATCGAGATGCGCGACGCGGCGGGCGCCAGCATCTTCGGCAGCATCGAGCAGACCGTGGCCGTGTACGCCGGCCGCGCCTGAGGAGGGCACCCGTGAAGCTGTACACCTACTTTCGCAGTTCGGCCGCCTACCGCGTACGCATTGCCTTGAATCTCAAAGGCATAGCTTACGACAGCATCCCCGTGCATCTGCTGCAGGATGGCGGACAGCAGCTGCTGCCAGCCTACCGCGCCGTCAACCCGTCGGCCCTGGTGCCGGCGCTCGACGACGACGGCGCCATCCTGACGCAGTCGCTGGCGATGCTCGAGTATCTCGACGAGACGCGGCCAGCCGTGCCGCTGCTGCCGTCGGACGCGCTGGGACGCGCCAGGGTGCGCGCGCTGGCGCTGGCGATCGCCTGCGACGCCCATCCGTTGACGAATCTGCGCGTGTTGAAGTATCTGAAAAACACCCTGGGACTGTCGGACGAGGCCAAGCAGGAGTGGTATCGCCACTGGATGGCCGAGGGCCTGGCGGCCGTCGAAGCGCTGCTGGCGCAGGGCGATCCGGCCGGCACGGGCCTGTTCTGCCATGGCGACAGCCCGACGATGGCCGACTGCTGCCTGGTGCCGCAGGTATTCAATGCGCAGCGCTTCGCCATCGACCTGGCGCCGTATCCGCGCGTGACGCGCATTCATGCCCATTGCGCCGCCTTGCCCGCGTTTGCGGCCGCCCATCCGTCGCAGCAGCCTGACGCGGAATAGGGCGTCCGGTCAATAAGGGAAGCGGGTTCAGCTCCACTCGACCCTGTCCCGTCCGCCATGTTTGGCGCGGTACAGGGCCTGGTCGGCGCGGATCAGCAGATCGGTCAAGTTGTCCGCTTCCCGTCTGGCTGGTGCCGTCGATTGCGGCGTATTGGATGTCACGCCGATGCTGATGGTCAGGCTGACCAGTTGGCCATCGGCGCATTCCACGCGCAAGCCGGCTGCCGCCAGGCGCAGGCGTTCGGCCACGTCCAGCGCCACAGGCAGCGGCGTCTCCGGCATCAGCAGCACGAATTCCTCGCCCCCGAAACGCGCGGCCGTATCCATGCCCCGCGTGACGCTGCGCAGCACTTGTGCGACGGCAGCGATGGCGCGGTCGCCCGCGTCGTGGCCATGGCCGTCATTGATGCGCTTGAAGTGGTCGATATCGATCATCAGCAGCGACAGTGTATGACCGAAGCGCTGGGCGCGCTCAAGCTCCTCTGTCAGCCGCAGGGTCATCATGCGGCGGTTCCCCAGGCCCGTCAGCGGGTCGGTCGTGGCTTGCTGCTCCAGCCGGGAGTTGGCCACCAGCAGTTCCAGGGTGCGCTGCAAGACCCGTTCCTCGAGCATGTCGCGCTCCGCATGCAGGGCCGCCACGCTGGCGCGGCGGCTGCGTTGGGCCAGCAGCAGGGCCGTGATCAGCGCCGCTTGTAGCGCGATCAGCGACAGCCCGGCAATGATCTGCCAGTGGTATTGCGCCCACACTCCCTGTGGCCGGTTCAGGATGCGTGCCTCGCCGGGCAGGTTGCGCAAGCCGAAACGCTGTACCGCGGCATCGTCGAAGATATATGCCTGCATGCCGTCCGGGTCGGGCGTTCTGCCCAGCAGGATGCGCGCGATGGTGCGCCCCACTTTCTCTCCGCTGATGACATAGCCGCCCACCACGCCGGGCAGTATCAGCGACTCCACGCTGGTGAAAATGGGCACGGCGCTGCGCGAGGCCAGGTCGCGCGCCATGACGGGCGGCGTGGTGCGCTGCCCCAGCTCGTCGCGGTAGACGGGCAGCAGGTAGATGGCGCTGCCCTCGCCCAGCGTGCCGGTGCGGCGCCACAACTCTTCCTGGCTCAGGTGATCCCAGAACTCGACCTTGATCCGGTCCTGGTAGGGCGCGATGGCGGCGCGGATGGCGGCGATCCACGCCTGGCCGCGTGCGCTGGCGTCGCCGACGATGGCGATATGGCGCAGTCCAGGCGTCACTTGCAGCATGACGGCGACGGCCTTGCCGAAATCGTGGCGCACGTCGAGATTGACGCCGTCGGCAGGCACCCAGTCCTGCCGCCCCTGGTTCACATAGTAGCGGGGCACGCCGGGAAACAGCGTTGGGTGCTGGCTCAGGAACTGGGCCGCCAGGTAGTTTTCCGTGATGATGGCGTCGAACTGCACCATCCTGTACTTGGTTTGCAGATAGGTTTCCAGTCCGGCCACGGCAGGCTGCTCGCCCACGCGCACGGAATCGAGCCGCTCCTCGTAGATGCCGGGCGCGAGGCGCCAGTTCTCGTTCGCCAGTTCGGCGTTCATGCCCTTGTGGATCAGCGTTTGCCACTGCGAGGAAGCATCGCTGCCCAGCGAATACAGTACCAGCACTTGTCTTGGCGCAAAACGCGGTGCGCTGATCTGCGCCAGGTCTTGCGCATGGGCGGGGGCGTTGCAGCATAGCCATAGCAAAAAGCTCAGGCAGGGCAGGCGTATCGCGGCGCGCAAACGTGTGAGGTAGGGACAGGGCATGGACAGGGCAGTGTGTTGAAAACTTGCCCAGGCGCAATGAGCATTAGTGGATGGAAGAATCCGGTCAGCACTATTTCTTGATGTGGCTCAAGTCCCAGGGAAACCAGTCTAGCATTGCCGGCCTCGATTGGCGCGGATTACGTGCAATTTTTGATACTGTTGTTGCGATATTGGTATCGCGGTGAAATGTGGAGGTGTGTTCGTTCAACAACGCAGGCGTACCGGTGCGCTACAATTTGCGTTTGCCCAAATACTTCACGCCCCATGACCGCAACAACCGTTCCTGCCAGCATCACCGATGCCCTGTCCCTGGCGCATGCCTCCTGGCGTCCCATTTTGCTGCGCGGCTTGCACGCCGTGATGGCGGCCGATCCCGCCTACCTGCCGGCGCTGGCCATCGACGATTACCTGCCCACGCAAGGCCGGCTGTTCGCCGCGTTTGCCCTGCCGCTGGCGCAGGTGCGCCATGTGCTGGTGGGCGAGGGACCGTATCCGCGCGCCGACAGCGCCACGGGCGTGTGCTTCATGGATGGCGCCGTCGGCAGTCTGTGGTCGGCCACGGGCCTGTCGAAGCCCGTCAACCGCGCCACGTCCCTGCGCAACTTCATGAAAATGTTGCTGGTGGCCGATGGCCAGCTGCAGGGCGGCGATACGTCCGGCGCGGCCATGGCGCCTGTGGCGGCGGCCGCGCTGCAAGCCGGCAGCGGCGTCATCCAGACCCTGCCTGACTTGCAGCGCAAGATGACGGAGCAGGGCTTCCTGCTGCTCAACGCGGCGCTGGTGTTCCGTGCCCACGTGCCGCCCGTGCAGGATGCGCGCGGCTGGCTGCCTTTCCTGCAGGTGGTGCTCGAAGCGCTGGCGCAGCAGGGTGGGACGGCCTTGCCGCAACTGGTGTTGTGGGGCAAGATTGCCGAGCTCATCAAACGCCTGCCGGTGGCGGCGTCCTTGCCGCAGGTGACGGCGGAACATCCGTATAATCTGTCCTTTATCGGCAATCGTGACATGCAGGCCTTGTTTGGCCCGATGCAACTATTGCGTGCTTGAGATTGAATTGACGCCATCTGGCGGAAGTGCGGGGAATATGCAAATCAGTAACGTGGAAGAATTGAAGGCGTGGATCGCGGCGGGCGGCGTGCCCGACTATCTGTATTTCTGGGGGCACACGCCGGCGCAGCCGCAGATGCCCGACAAAAGCTGCTTCAGCCAGTGGTTCCCGTCGCCATTCAGCCTGGCCGGCGTGACGTATGCGACGGCCGAGCATTACATGATGGCGCAAAAGGCGGCCCTGTTTGGCGACACAGCCGTCCAGGCGCGCATCGTGGCGGCCGAACGGCCGTCGGAAGTAAAGAAGCTGGGGCGCGAGGTGGCGAACTTCGACGCCAAGGTGTGGGAAGCGGCGCGCGCCGGCATCGTCTTCGATGGCAACTTTGCCAAGTTCTCGCAAAAGGCCGCACTGCGCAAGTTTTTGCTGGGCACGGGCGAGCGCGTCATCGTCGAAGCCAGTCCCGTCGACCGCATCTGGGGCGTGGGCCTGGCGTCGGACAATCCGCGCATCCTGGACCCCGCCAGCTGGGACGGCTTGAACTTGCTCGGTTTCGAGTTGATGAAAGTGAGGAGCGCCCTGCGAGGGTGATAGCGCCTGACCAAACCTGCTGCGCGTCGGTATAGGTAGCCTGCGATGCTCACCGTACTAGAGTACGGTTGCGCTTCTCGGCCACCTCTCCCTTCCGCTCGCGACGGTTTTGTCAGGTGCCGTGAAGCCGGCGATTGTCATATTGTTGTTTGATTGTTGTTTGATTGTTGTTTTCTTGAGGCCGCCATGTCACGCGTGGCCTGTTAAGCCCCTGCCAGCCCTGTGGTCATCGAGGGGCGCTCTGACAAACCCCGCCGAATTTGTTATACTTGACTAAATCATTCAACTACTCAGGGTTTGAGAAGTTGAAAAGCCGCAATATTTTAAACTAGTTGAACCGAGGATGTATGCGTCTGACTACAAAAGGCCGTTTTGCCGTGACTGCGATGATCGATCTTGCCCTGCGCCAGGGTAAAGGTCCGGTCACCTTGTCCGGCATCAGCCAGCGCCAGTCGATTTCCCTGTCCTACCTGGAACAGCTGTTCGGCAAGCTGCGCCGCCATGAGATCGTCGAATCGATCCGCGGTCCCGGCGGCGGCTACAGCCTGGCGCGCCGTGCGGACAAGGTGACGGTGGCCGACATCATCATCGCCGTCGACGAACCGCTGGACGCCACGCAGTGCGGCGGCAAGGAACATTGCCACGGCGCCGACGCGGCTACGGGTGCGCGCTGCATGACACATGAATTGTGGTCCACACTCAACGAAAAAATGGTCGATTATCTGGATTCTGTGTCCTTGCAGGACCTGGTCGACCAGCAGAGACAAAAGATTGCCGAACAAAGCGTGATGGTGATGCATCGTAACCACGCCGCCATCGGTTGAATATTACAAAATACTAAGTTGCTGATTGCAGGAGTTATTGATGAACGCCCCAGAAAAAAACGTAGGCCAAGTGCACTTTGAAACCGCACCGCATTTCCCGATCTACATGGATTACTCGGCCACCACGCCGATCGATCCCCGCGTCGCCGACAAGATGATTCCCTACCTGCGCGAGCAGTTCGGCAATCCGGCATCGCGCAGCCACATGTATGGCTGGACGGCGGAAAAAGCCGTGGAAGAGGCACGCGGCTACGTGGCGGCCCTGGTGAACGCCGATCCGCGCGAAATCATCTGGACCTCTGGCGCGACGGAAAGCAACAACCTGGCCATCAAGGGCGCGGCACAGTTCTACAAGACCAAGGGCAAGCACATCATCACCGTCAAGACCGAGCACAAATCGGTACTCGACACCGTGCGCGAACTGGAACGCATCGGCTTTGAAGCGACCTATCTGGAACCGCAAGACAACGGCCTGATCACCGTCGAGCAGTTGGCCGCGGCCGTGCGCCCGGATACCATCCTCGTGTCGGTCATGCTGGTGAACAACGAAATCGGCGTGATCCAGCCGATCGACGAGATCGGCGTGTTCTGCCGCTCGAAAGGCATCATCTTCCATTGCGACGCCGCACAAGCGACGGGCAAGGTCGTCATCGACCTGCAAAAGACCAAGGTCGACCTGATGACCTTCACCGCGCACAAAACCTACGGCCCGAAAGGCGTGGGCGCTCTGTACGTGTGCCGCAAGCCGCGCGTGCGCCTGGAAGCGCAGATGCACGGTGGCGGCCATGAGCGCGGCCTGCGCTCGGGCACCCTGCCGACGCACCAGATCGTCGGCATGGGCGAAGCATTCCGCATCGCCAAGGAAGAAATGGACAGCGAAATCGGCCGTATCAAGGCCTTGCGCGACCGCCTGGCCAAGGGTCTGCAAGAGATCGAAGAAGTCTACATCAACGGCGACATGGATCACCGCGTGCCGCACAACCTGAACGTGAGCTTCAACTACGTCGAAGGCGAGTCGCTGATCATGGCGATCAAGGATATCGCCGTGTCGTCCGGTTCGGCCTGCACCTCGGCCAGCCTGGAACCATCGTACGTGCTGCGCGCCCTGGGCCGCAGCGACGAACTGGCGCACAGCTCGATCCGCTTCACCATCGGCCGCTTCTCGACCGAGGAAGACATCGACTTCGCCGTGAACCTGCTGAAATCGAAAGTACACAAGCTGCGCGAACTGTCGCCGCTGTGGGACATGTTCAAGGACGGAATCGACATCAATTCGATTCAATGGGCAGCCCACTAACCAACACCGTGGCCCCTGTTGACGGGGCCGGCAAGAATATTAAAGGAGCATCAAAATGGCTTACTCGGACAAAGTACTCGATCACTACGAAAACCCGCGCAACGTGGGCGCTTTCGACAAGGGGGATGAAACCATCGGCACCGGCATGGTCGGCGCGCCTGCCTGCGGCGACGTGATGAAACTGCAGATCAAGGTCGGCGCCGATGGCCTGATCGAAGATGCGAAATTCAAGACCTACGGCTGCGGTTCGGCCATCGCGTCGAGCTCCCTGGTGACGGAATGGGTCAAGGGCAAGACCCTGGACCAGGCACTGGCCATCAAGAACACGCAGATCGCCGAAGAACTGGCCCTGCCGCCAGTGAAGATCCACTGCTCCATCCTGGCGGAAGACGCCATCAAGGCGGCGGTACTGGACTACCAGACCCGTCATCCGGCAGCGTAAGAGCACCTGAGAAAACGCCCATGGCTGCGTTGCATTGCCTTGTCGTACTAGTCGTACTGCCTGCGGCAATGCGCCTTGCCCTGAACGTTTTTCAGGCACTCTAGAATTTGTTGGATTTTGATACCTGTTCCCATGAGGGAACAGGAGCGGAGAAATACATGATCACACTGACCGAAAAAGCGGCGAAACACATCAACCGTTATATCGAACGGCGCGGCAAGGGCATGGGCCTGCGCTTCGGCGTGCGTACCACGGGCTGCTCGGGCCTGGCTTACAAGCTGGAATATGTCGATGAAGCGGCGGCCGAAGACAGCGTCTTCGAATCGCACGGCGTGAAAGTCTTCGTCGACCCGAAAAGCTTGCCTTACATCGACGGCACGGAACTCGATTTCGCGCGCGAAGGCTTGAACGAAGGCTTCAAGTTCCACAATCCGAACGAAAAAGACGCCTGCGGCTGCGGCGAGTCCTTCAGGATTTAAACAGCTGGCAAGACCCCGGTCGGTGCGCTGTACCCATCGATTGCGGTACAGCGACCACTGACCATTATGCAAAACCACTTCGAATTATTCCAGTTGCCGGCGCAGTTCTCGCTCGACATGAGCGCGCTCGACGCGGCCTACCGCGACGTGCAGGGCAAGGTCCACCCGGACCGCTTCATCAACGCCAGCAGCGCTGAAAAGCGCGTGGCGATGCAATGGGCCACGCGCGCCAATGAAGCCTACCAAACCCTGAAAAGCCCGCAAAAACGCGCGCAATACCTGTGCGAACTCAATGGCGTCGACTTGCAGACGGAGTCGAACACGGCCATGCCCGTCAGCTTCCTGATGCAGCAGATGGAATGGCGCGAAGAACTGGGCGACGCCCGCGCCGGCAAGGATGCCGACGCGCTCGACGCCCTGGACCGCCAGCTGCGGGGCGAACGCAAGGCCTTGCTGGCCCAGGTGGCGGCCCAGCTCGACGCGGCCGACTATGTGAATGCCGCGCAAAGCGTGCGCGCCCTGATGTTCCTCGACAAATTCGGCGAGGAAGTCCGTTTTGCCTATGAGGCGATTGAAGTTTGATCTCCGGATAGCTTGACCGGCGTGCCAAGCGCCAGTCTGGCGCGCGTCTTATAATGCGCGACAGGCATCAACCGCATCACGCAAAAATTAATCGAGGCACGAATACAATGGCACTTCTGCAAATCTCCGAACCAGGCATGTCGACCGCGCCGCACCAGCACCGCCTGGCCGTCGGCATCGATCTGGGCACCACCAATTCCCTGGTCGCCACTGTCCGCAACAGCATTCCCGAGGTGCTCAACGACGAGGAAGGGCACTCCCTGCTGCCGTCCGTCGTGCGCTACCTGCCGAATGGCCACGCGAACATCGGCTACAAGGCCCTGTCCGCGCAAACGACCGACCCGAAGAACACCATCGTGTCCGTGAAACGCTTCATGGGCCGCGGCCTGGCCGACATTGCCTACGCGGAAAACCTGCCCTACGATTTCCAGGACACGCCTGGCATGGTGCAGCTGAAAACCGTCGCCGGCGTGAAAAGCCCCGTCGAAGTGTCGGCGCAAATCCTCGCCACCCTGCGCCAGCGCGCGGAAGATTCGCTCGGCGACGACCTGGTCGGCGCCGTCATCACCGTGCCCGCCTACTTTGACGACGCGCAGCGCCAGGCAACGAAAGATGCGGCGCAGCTGGCCGGCATCAACGTGCTGCGCCTGCTGAGCGAGCCGACGGCGGCCGCCATCGCGTATGGCCTCGACAACGCGTCCGAAGGCGTGTACGCCGTGTACGACCTCGGCGGCGGTACCTTCGACATCTCGATCCTGAAACTGAGCAAGGGCGTCTTCGAAGTGCTGTCCACGGGCGGCGATTCGGCCCTCGGTGGCGACGATTTCGACCGCCGCCTGTTCTGCTGGATCAGTGAGCAGGCCAAGCTGGCGCCCCTGTCGGACGAAGACACGGCCATCCTGATGGTGAAAGCGCGCGAGATCAAGGAAACGCTGTCGACCAAGCCGGAAACGATGATCGACGCGGCCCTGAACTCGGGCGAAGAGATCCACCTGCGCATCACGGCGGCCGACTTTGCCGCCATGACGCAGCATTTGGTCGCCAAGACCATGAACGCCATCAAGAAAGCCCTGCGCGACGCGAACGTGGATGCGGACGACGTCGACGGCGTGGTGATGGTGGGCGGCGCCACGCGCATGCCGCACGTGCAGCGCGCCGTGAGCGAATTTTTCCACACGACGCCGCACGCGAATATCGACCCGGATAAAGTCGTGGCACTGGGTGCCGCCATCCAGGCGAACTTGCTGGCAGGCAACCGCGCCGCCGGCGACGACTGGCTGCTGCTCGACGTGATTCCGCTGTCGCTCGGTATCGAGACCATGGGCGGCCTGGTAGAAAAAATCATCCCCCGTAATTCGACGATCCCGTGCGCCCGTGCGCAGGAATTCACGACCTTCAAGGATGGCCAGACGGCCCTGGCCGTGCACGTGCTGCAGGGCGAGCGCGAACTGGTGAGCGACTGCCGCTCTCTGGCGCGCTTCGAGCTGCGCGGCATTCCGCCGATGGTGGCGGGCGCCGCGCGCATCCGCATCACGTATCAGGTCGATGCGGATGGCTTGCTGTCCGTCTCGGCGCGCGAATTGCGTTCGGGCGTGGAAGCGTCGATCAGCGTCAAGCCGGCGTATGGCCTGGGTGACGACGACATCGCCCGCATGCTGCAGGATTCGTACACGTCGGCCGACGTCGACATGGTGGCGCGCGCGCTGCGCGAAGAGCAGGTGGAAGCGGAACGCATCCTGCTGGCCACGCAGTCGGCGCTCGATGAAGACGGCGGCTTGCTCGATGACGCCGAGCGCGTCACCGTCGATGGCTTGATGAACCGGGTGCGCGACGCCATCGTGCAATCGCAAAGCGGCGCCATCGACCATCAGGCCTTGAAGCTGGCGATCGAAGCACTGGCCGACGGCACCGAGGATTTCGCCTCGCGCCGCATGGACCGCAGCGTGCGCACTGCCTTGACGGGTAAATCCCTGGACCAGGTCGTACAAGACTAATTGAACAGCGCGCCGCCGCGAGCATAGCCTGCGGCGGCCGCGCTCCGAATGACAGACTGAAAGAAGAAACCATGCCACAAATCGTTATCCTGCCGCACGCCAAGCTTTGCCCGGACGGCGCCGTCATCGAAGCACCTGCCGGCAAGTCCATCTGCGACATCCTGCTGGAAAACGACATCGACATCGAGCACGCCTGCGAAAAATCGTGCGCCTGCACCACCTGCCACGTGCTGGTGCGCGAAGGCATCGAGTCCCTGAACGAAGCAACGGAACTGGAAGAAGACATGCTGGACAAGGCCTGGGGCCTGGAAGCCGTGTCGCGCCTGTCGTGCCAGTCCATCGTGGCCGACGCCGACCTCGTCGTCGAAATCCCGAAATACACGATCAACCAGGTCAGCGAAGGCAGCCACTAACATGAAATGGTCCGACATCACCGCGATCGCCGAAGCCTTGTTCGACACGCATCCGGACATCGATCCCCTGACCGTGCGTTTCACCGACCTGCATAACTGGGTGGTGGAACTGGACGGTTTCGATGATGACCATACGCGCGGCGGCGAAAAAGTGCTCGAAGCGATACAGATGGCGTGGATCGATGAAGCGCGCTAAGGGCGCGGCAGCCGCCGCCACCGCAGTCGCTGCGCCGAAAGACGTCATCACGGCCGCCAGCAACATGCCCGAGATCAAGGATGGCCAGTCGGTCGCCTTGCTGCAGGAATTGCACATCCTGACGCGCGACGGCAAGATGAACCAGGACAGCCGCCGCAAGCTCAAGCAGGTGTACCACCTGACGCAGTTCATCGAGCCGCTGCTGCGCGAAGTGCAGCTCGATCACCCTGGCGTCTCGCTGGTCGACCATGGCGCAGGCAAGTCGTACCTGGGCTTCATCCTGTACGACCTGTTCTTCAAGAACGGCAACGACGGTTCGCACATCTACGGCATCGAGACGCGCGAAGAGCTGGTGCAGCGCTCGCAGGAACTGGCGAAGAAATTCAAGTTCCCCGGCATGTCGTTCCTGCCGCTGTCCGTGGCCGAATCGACGGAATCGAACTTGCTGCCGCAGCAGATCGACATCGTCACGGCCTTGCACGCGTGCAACACGGCCACTGATGACGCGATCCATTTCGCCCTGAAGAAAAAGGCGAAATTCATGGTGCTGGTGCCATGTTGCCAGGCGGAAGTGGCGTCCGTGTTGAAAAAGAACAAGGGCAAGAGCCTGGGCAAGAACGTCTTGACGGAACTGTGGCGCCACCCGCTGCACACGCGCGAGTTCGGCAGCCAGATCACCAACGTGCTTCGCTGTCTGCAGCTGGAAGCGCACGGCTACCAGGTCAGCGTGACGGAACTGGTGGGATGGGAACATTCGATGAAGAATGAACTGATCATCGCCAGCTACAAGAACCTGCCGCGCCAGCGTCCGACGGAACGCCTGCAGGAAGTGCTGCAGACCCTGGGCCTGGAAGAGATGGGACACCGTTTCTTTGCCGAGGAATTGGCCAAGGCGCAGGCCTGATTGCTGGATTACGCGGCAAGCTGCTAATCCAACCTACGAAACTGATTGTTGGATTACGCGTTCCGCTAATCCAACCTACCAAACCCGCCACCGCCGCGCAGGTTGGGTAGGTCGGATTAGCGCGCAAGCGCGTAATCCGACAATCACCGGGCAATCAGCAACAACGGCAACAAGAGGGGAGGAGCGGGTCGGTTACAATACCGGCTTTCTCCTCCCTTGCTTTTTGCACCTCCCCATGACCACACCAATCGAAATGCCCACCGTCCGCCTGGCCAAGCGCCTGTCTGAAGACGTGCCCTGTTCGCGCCGCGAGGCCGAGCTGTATATCGAGGGCGGCTGGGTCACTGTGGATGGCGTGCTGGTGGAAGAGTCGGGCGCGCGCGTTGCCGACAATCAAACGGTGGTGCTGCTGCCGAACGCGACCCTGGAAGAAATGCCGCCCGTGACGATTCTGCTGCACAAGCCGGCAGGGATCAACGGCGGCGTGGGCAGCGAAGGCAAGCCAGCATTGAGTTGTTTGCGTCCCGAAGAGATTTTCACGCCGGAAAATGTGGCGCCCAGCTCCGTCACGCGCTTCCTCAAGCGTCATCTGATCGGTTTGACCATCACCAATCCGCTCGACACCATGGCGTCCGGCCTGCTGGTGTTCACGCAGGATTTCCGCGTCGCCCGCAAACTGGTCGACGAAGCGAAAACGGTGGAGCAGGAATTCATCGTGGAAGTGTCGGGCGCCATTGCCGAAAACGGTCTGGCGCTGCTCAATCACGGCTTGCCCTTCAATGGCAAGCCTTTGCCGCCGATCAAGGTCAGCTGGCAAAATGAAACGCGCTTGCGCTTTGCCCTGAAAAACGTGCAGCCGGGCCAGATCGCGCACATGTGCAAGATGGTGGGACTGGAGGTCGTCGCCATGAAGCGCTTGCGCATCGGCCGCATCCCGATGGGCGCCATGCCATCAGGCCAGTGGCGCTATCTGCAAGGCTACGAGCGCTTCTAAAGCTGCGGCGCCGTGATGGAATGGCTTTCCGCAAAGCTTTTCCATAGCCGTTCGGCAATATTCAAGGCGATGGTGTCGGCCTTTTCTTGCAGGGCCGCATTGCCCATGCTTTCCGTCGTGGCAAAGAACAGGGTCAGCCAGCGGCGGAACATGCAGGGCGTGAGGTTTTCCATTTGCGCGTGCTGGGCCAGCGGCTTGCCGTGGTAGCGCATGGTGCCGCGCAGCAAGCCTGACCAGAAATCGATCAATGTTGCCAGATGAGCATCCCAATCCTTGACCTCGGCGGCAAAGATGGGGCCCAGCATGGCGTCGTCGCGCGCGGCCGCATAAAAGGTGTGGACGAGATGCTTGACTTCGTCTTCGCTGCAGACTTCCTCGCGGTAGGGAGCGAAGCGTGTGTGGGGGAGGGGGGCGGTATTCTTCATGGCATGCCATGATCGCAGAGCCCCCGTGGCGCTTCAATGACCCAGGTCAAGCCACGTAAAACTCAGGCGGCGACTTTCTTCGCCTTCTTCGCAGGGGCTGGCAATTGCACGATCTGGGTGCCCGCCAGCTTGTCGTGCAGGAATTGCCCATTGCCCGTGAACAGGGCCGTGCTGGACCAGGCCAGGATGCCCACGCCGATGGCGCCCAGGGCCGTCCAGTGTTGCAAGTCCAGCAGATACGATACGAGCAGGGCCGGCAGCAGCCACATCCATGACAGAACATAGCGGTAGGCGGCCACGCGCAGCGGCACGTGGGCGTGGCCCGGTAGCACCAGTTGCAAGCGCCACGTCTTCATGGCCAGGGTTTGTCCTTCGCGGCTCCACTGATGGATGAAATACGCGCCCATGACGAGGAAGGCCAGGCATTGGCGCATGTGTTCCGTCAACGGCGTATGCGCGCCTTGCACGGCCAGTTCAAACAGCAGGAACGGCAAAAACAGCACGGCCAGGGCCAGCAGCGACTCGTACACCATGGAAATCAGGCGGCGCTTGATCGTGGGATGGGAGGTGATGCTGGCGGCAGGCGTGCTATTTGACATTGGTTGGCAGTGGGGCAGGCGTGGCAGGTGGCGTGACGGGCACGGCGGCGGGTGGCGTGGTGGCGGCAGGATCGCCTGCCGGCACGGTCGTCGCTGCGGGAGCGGGCGGCGGGACAGGTGCGGCGGCAGGCGCTGCCGGCGTGGCAGGCGCCTTAAGTACGGGCGGCTTGGTCGTCGTCGAGTTGATCGCAGGCACCTTGCCCAGCGGTTTTTTCGGCACGAGTTCCGTCGCCAGCTTTTTCTTTTGATCTTCCGGCAATTGCTGGTATTGCTCCCATTGCGCGGTTTTTTGGCCCGGATCAATCTTCTTCGTGCGGGTATAGTTCTCGCGCACGAGGCGGCGCTGTTCCGGCGTCAGCTTGACCCATTCGCGCATGCGGTCATGCACGCGGGTTTGCTCGTCCGGCGTCATGGAGGCGAAACGGCTGGCGATATCGAGCCATTTCTGCTTGCGCAGCGGTTCCAGCTTGTTCCATTCGCCCGCCAGCGGCTGCAGGGCTTCCTGCTGCGCGCGCGACAGCTTGTTCCACGATGGATTCTCGCCAGCCTTCGGCGTGCCGCCCTTGCCGCCCGTGCGGGGCGAGCCGGGCTTGACGGCCGGGGCCGGCGCCGCCACGGGCGCGGCCGCCACGGGAAGAGGGGGCGGCGCGGCATGTTGCTGCGCGCCTACCCAGGCAGCGCCCGCCAGGGCGCAAGCACCCAGGCCGATGCCGCCAGCCAGCCAGCCTTTGCGTACGCTCGTGCGTGCCATTTATTGCTCGCGTTTCGTCAGGTAGGCGTTGAAGCCATGGTCCATATAGGCGGAGAGCGGCAATTCGTCCGACAGGACGGCGGCGTCGATTTCTGCCAGTTCGGCAATATGTTGTTCCTGCTCAAACTGATAGATGCCCACCAGGCCGCCGACCAGCAGCAGCAGGGGGATGACGACGCTCATGCGGCCCAGCCACGACAGCGGTTCGACAAACAGGCTGCTGGCGATGCCGGCGAAGACGTCCTTGCGCACGGTGACGGCGGCGGGCGCGTCCGTCTTCTTGCGCGACAGGGCCAGCTTGCGTGCCGCTGCCAGGCGATCGGTGGCCGATGCGGGCAGGTCGTCGAGTTTTTCGTTCAGTGCATGGCGCACTTTGTAAGCGAAATTGAGATCGTCGGTGTTCATAATTTAATTCCCTTGGCTTTCAGCGATTCGGCGAGCGTGTGGGTAGCTCTAGAGCAATGTGTTTTCACGCTACCTTCGGAGCAACCCATCGCTTCCGCTGTTTCAGCCACATCCATGTCCTGCCAGTAACGCATGAGGAAGGCTTCGCGTTGACGTGAGGGCAGTTTTTGTACCTCTGCATCAATCAAATCAAGCATTTGCGCGCGTTCGACCTGGTCGGCTGACGATTCGGCGGCACTCGAGCCCTGTTCCGATTCATAAGTATCAAGTATATCAAAATCTTCATGCTCGTCGCCCGAGGGCTTCATGCCGGAAAACAGGCTGACCCAGGTGTTGCGAACTTTTTCGCGGCGGAAATAGTCGAGTATGGTGTTCTGCAAGATGCGCTGGAACAACATCGGCAGCTCGGCGGCCGGCTTGTCGCCGTATTTCTCGGCCAGCTTGATCATGGCGTCCTGCACGATGTCGAGTGCCGATTCTTCCTTGCGGACCGCGTAGGCGGCCTGCTTGAAAGCGCGCCGCTCGACATTTTCTAGAAAGTCGGATAATTCTTTGTCTGTTGCCATGCGGTATGGGGATTTTAGCGGCTGCGGGGTGCGGTGGGCGAAATGGGGGCGGGTATGCTTTTTGCAACCCCGTGCATGCTAGCAAAAAATGTGCGTTTCCGCAGGGTTTTTGCACGACGTGCGGGCGAATTGGCCTTTCGGCCGACATTTTCCTTGACCATAATGGTGCAACGCGATAACGTATGGGACGCTTTGAACACCCCAAAGCCCTATGGTCAGGTCGCGACCGGCACACAAGGCCATCCGCGGCAAGACGCGCTTTCATTTGTAGGCAGTTTGTTCTAACCCGCGCCACAAGCGCGAGCGGTTCGTACAGGCGCCACAGAAACTCCGGCCAAACGAGTTGCGTTAAGCGTTGTTTTGTAAGGTATCTATGGGTGCCCAAAGAAATGTCGTGACCGCATGAAAAGGGAAGCAGGAGCACTGTCGCGCACGGCGAACTTCGTCAGGAAAGAACATCCGATCAATCTCCAATGGACCTTGAAAGGAATGTTTCATGAATACCGAAGCAAAGGGACCTGCAACAGGTTCCACAACAGGACCGATCACGGGCGCAGAAATTGTCGTGCGCTGTCTGGCTGAAGAGGGCGTCGAGCACGTCTTTGGATATCCGGGCGGAGCCGTACTCTACATCTACGACGCCATCTTCCAGCAAAACAAATTCCAGCATATCCTGGTACGCCACGAGCAGGCCGCGATCCACGCCGCCGATGCCTATTCGCGCAGCTCGAACAAAGTCGGTGTCGCCATCGTCACGTCCGGTCCGGGCGTCACGAATGCCGTCACGGGCCTGTCGACCGCGTACATGGACTCGATTCCCATGGTGGTGATTTCCGGCCAGGTGCCGAGCCACGCCATCGGTCAGGATGCGTTCCAGGAATGCGACACGGTCGGCATCACGCGCCCCGTCGTCAAGCACAACTTCCTCGTCAAGGACGTCAAGGACCTGGCAGCGACGATCAAGAAAGCCTTCTTTATCGCCCGTACCGGCCGTCCGGGACCCGTGCTGGTCGATATCCCCAAGGATATCAGCATGCACAAATGCAATTTCGACTATCCGAAGGAAGTCGAGATGCGTTCCTACCGTCCCGTCGACAAGGGCCACTCGGGTCAGATCCGCAAGGCCGTGCAGCTGTTGCTGCAAGCCGAACGCCCGATGATCTACACGGGCGGCGGCGTCATCCTCGCGCATGCGGCTCCCGAGCTGAACAAGCTGGTCGACCGCCTGGGTTTCCCTTGCACCAACACCTTGATGGGCCTGGGCGGCTACCGCGCCTCGAGCGAGCAATATGTCGGCATGCCCGGCATGCACGGCACCTATGAAGCGAACATGGCGATGCAGAACTGCGACGTCCTGATCGCCATCGGCGCCCGTTTCGATGACCGCGTGATCGGCAACCCGAAACATTTCGCCTCGCATCCGCGCAAGATCATCCACGTGGACATCGATCCATCGTCGATTTCCAAGCGCGTCAAGGTCGATATCCCCATCGTCGGCAACGTCAAGGACGTGCTGATCGAGTTCCTCGCGCAACTGGACGCGGCTGAAGCCAAGCCGAACGTCAATGCCTTGAGCAACTGGTGGAAGCAGATCGCCGAATGGCGTGGCCGCGAATGCCTGAAATATCCGACCTCCGACCTGGTGATCAAGCCGCAATCGGTGGTGGAAAAGGTGTTCCAGATCACCAAGGGCGACGCCTTCATCACGTCCGACGTGGGCCAGCACCAGATGTGGGCGGCGCAATACTATGGCTTCGACAAGCCGCGCCGCTGGATCAATTCGGGCGGCCTGGGCACCATGGGTGTCGGTTTGCCGTACGCCATGGGCGTGCAGATGGCCAATCCGGACGCAACCGTTGCCTGCATCACGGGTGAAGGTTCGATCCAGATGTGCATCCAGGAACTCGCCACGTGCAAGCAGTACCACCTGACGCCGAAGATCATCATGCTCAACAACCGCTTCCTCGGCATGGTGCGCCAGTGGCAGGAAATCGATTACGGTTCGCGCTATTCCGAGTCGTACATGGATTCGTTGCCCGACTTCGAGAAGCTGGCCGAAGCGTATGGCCACGTGGGCATGAAAATTGAAAAACCGGGCGACGTCGACGGCGCCCTGAAAGAGGCGTTTGGCATGAAAGACAGGCTGGTATTCATGAACTTCATTACCGACCAGTCCGAAAACGTGTGGCCAATGGTGAAAGCCGGCAAGGGCCTGTCCGAAATGATGCTCGGTTCGGAGGATCTCTAATCATGCGCCATATTATTTCTGTCTTGCTGGAAAACGAAGCGGGCGCCCTGTCGCGCGTGGTGGGCCTGTTCTCGGCACGCGGCTACAACATCGAAACATTGACGGTGGCGCCGACGGAAGACTCGACCCTGTCGCGCATGACCATCGTCACCAGCGGTTCGGACGACATCATCGAGCAGATCACCAAGCACTTGAACCGCCTCATCGAGGTGGTCAAGGTGGTGGACCTGACCGAAGGCCAGCATATCGAACGCGAGTTGATGCTGATCAAGGTTCGGGCCGTGGGCAAGGAACGCGAGGAAATGAAGCGCACCGCCGATATCTTCCGTGGCCGCATCATCGATGTCACCGAAAAGACGTACACGATCGAACTGACCGGCAACAAGGTCAAGCTCGACGCGTTCATCGATTCGATCGACCGCGCCGCCATTCTGGAAACCGTCCGCACGGGTGGTTCCGGCATCGGCCGCGGCGAACGCATCCTCAAAGTATAAAAATACAAGCAGCACTGCACTACGCGGCCCTGGCGCCGCATTTAAAACAACAACGCATCATCAAATATATAGGAAATACCATGAAAGTTTTTTACGACAAAGACGCTGACCTCTCCTTGATCAAAGGCAAAAACGTTGCCATCATCGGCTACGGTTCGCAAGGCCATGCACACGCGCAAAACCTGAACGATTCGGGCGTCAACGTCACCGTCGGCCTGCGCAAGGGCGGCGCTTCGTGGACCAAGGTCGAGCAAGCCGGCCTGAAAGTGGCGGAAGTCAACGACGCCGTGAAAGCGGCCGACGTCATCATGATCTTGCTGCCAGATGAAAACATCGCCCAGGTCTACAACGAAAACATCGCGCCGTTCGCCAAGCAAGGCGCCGTGCTGGCCTTCGCCCATGGCTTCAACGTGCATTATGGCCAAGTCGTGCCACGCGCCGACCTGGACGTGATCATGGTCGCGCCGAAAGCCCCGGGCCACACCGTGCGCGCCACCTACACCCAGGGTGGCGGCGTGCCCCACCTGATCGCCGTGTACCAGGACAAATCGGGCATCGCCCGCGATATCGCCCTGTCGTACGCTTCGGCCAACGGCGGCGGCCGTGCCGGCATCATCGAAACGAACTTCCGCGAAGAAACCGAAACGGACTTGTTCGGCGAACAGGCCGTGCTGTGCGGCGGTGCCGTGGAACTGATCAAGGCCGGCTTCGAAACCCTGACGGAAGCGGGCTATGCTCCTGAAATGGCGTACTTCGAGTGCTTGCACGAACTGAAGCTGATCGTCGACCTGATCTATGAAGGCGGCATCGCCAACATGAACTACTCGATCTCGAACAACGCCGAATACGGCGAATACGTGACCGGTCCTAAAGTCGTGACGTCGGCCACCAAGGATGCAATGCGTCAATGCCTGAAAGACATTCAAACGGGCGAATACGCGAAGAGCTTCATCCTGGAAAACAAGGCTGGCGCACCGACCCTGATCTCGCGCCGCCGTTTGACGTCCGAGCATCAGATCGAAGAAGTGGGCGCGAAACTGCGCGCCATGATGCCTTGGATCGCCAAGAACAAGATGGTTGACCAGTCGAAGAACTAAGCAGTTGTAGTGCATCACAAGAAGCCGGCGCAAGCCGGCTTTTTTTATGCGCATCGTTTGGCAGGCAACATCCGTTACAATCAGGTCCATTCAACAATACCGTGCGCACCATGCTTGTTTTTTCTAAAGTTTTTGTCGGGAATCTTCATGTGCTCAAGCGCCCCTTCCTGGTGACCATCAGCTGCTGGTTTCTGGTCCTCGGCTCGCTGTCAGCGCTGGTGTCGTCCTACCTCGGTCGCAACGATCCCGCCATGCTGGCGGGAATGGGGCACAGCGTGATTCCCGCCGAGGTGCAATACGCGATTTTGATGTTTAGCATGGGCATTAACCTGGTGGCGGCGCTGGCCATGCTGCAAAGGCGGCGTGGCGCGCGCACCGTGTATCTGGCGTGGGGCGTGGTCGACATTGCGTTCTGTCTGGCGACCCTGCCGCTCAAGATGAACGTCCTGCCTGGCGCGCTCACGTTCACCGTCATCTGCGCCTTCCTGTACAGCCCGAAATCGAATGCCTGGTTTTCGCCACGCAAGGCGGCCAATGATGCCTGCATGACGCCAGCTTGAGCACGGCTGCTTTCGTTCGCACGTTTTTCGCCCGCCTCCTTTTTTATATTCCTATATAATCCCGCCCTTCCTTTGCAGTTTCATACTTGACTGCATCTGTTTCGGTATCTGCCGACCGCAACGCGCATCACCGCTTTCGTAGCACGCCAGGCGCCGGTTTACCAGCTGCTTGCGCAACCAGAAGGACCCCTATGACCGACCGCACTACCGCCACAGTACCCATGCCGGGCACTGCCGAATCTTCCATTTCCGAACGCCTTCCCGTCCTGGCCTTGCTGGCCCTGGCCATGACGGCGTTTCTCGCCCTCCTGTCGGAAACCTTGCCGGCCGGCTTGCTGCCGCAGATTGCCCGTGACCTGAATATTTCCGAAGTCATGACGGGCCAGCTGGTGACCGTCTACGCCATCGGTTCCATCCTGACGGCGATTCCCCTGACGGCGCTGACGAGCGGCTGGCGCCGGCGCAATGTCTTGCTGCTGGCCATCATCGGCTTTTTGATCTTCAATACGGCGACGGCCCTGTCGCCCAATTATATTGTCGCTCTGGCCTCGCGCTTCGTCACGGGCATGGCCGCCGGGCTGGCCTGGGGTTTGATGGCCGGTTATGCGCGCCGCATGGTGAGCGTGGAACAGCAGGGCAGGGCGATGGCCATTGCCATGATCGGCACGCCGCTGGCCCTGTCCCTGGGCGTGCCGCTGGGCACCCTGATGGGCGGCGTGCTGGGCTGGCGCAGCATCTTCGGCATCATGTCCGGCCTGGCCGTGGTGCTGGTCGCGTGGGTGCTGCTGGTCGTGCCCGACTATCCGGGGCAAAAGAATGGCGAGCGCCTGTCGATCCGCCAGGTATTCATGACGCCGGGCGTGCGGCCGATTCTGGCGGTGATCGTCGCCTGGATGCTGGCGCATAACATTCTGTATACCTACATCGCGCCGTTCCTGGCGCCGTCCGGCTTGCGCCCCCGCGTCGACCTGGTGCTGCTCGTGTATGGCATTGGGTCTCTGGCCGGCATCTGGCTGGTCAGCCAACTGATCGACCGCTGGCTGCGCCCGCTCGTGCTGGGCTGCATCGCCGCCTTTGCCCTCGTGATGGTGGCGCTGGGGCTGGCGATGGACTCCCCCATCGTGATCTATGTCAGCATGGCCATCTGGGGCATCACCTTTGGCGGCGCCGGCACCTTGCTGCAGACGGCGTCGGCGGATGCGGCCGGCGACGGCATGGACGTGGCGCAAGCCATGGTGGCGACCATCTGGAACGTGGCCATCGCCGGTGGCGGCCTGGCGGGCGGCATGCTGCTCGACGGCTATGGCGCGGCATCGTTCCCATGGGCCATGCTGGCCTTGCTGCTGGTGGCGTTGACCATCGCCTGGTACGCCCACCGCTACAGTTTCAAGCCGGGCCGGCGCAGCGGTGGCGCAGTCGTAGGCCACTAAGAGCCCATCCCAGCAGATGAATACATCCCCTGCTGGCGCCCCTCAGAAGCGGGGACTGCGTTGATCGTCGTTGCGTGGCTCGCCACGCGTCCTCCTCACGCCTTGTCCGCGCTCCTGATGCGCTGCCAGCAGAAGACGCTCCCTACTGGGATAGGCTCCAATAACATTGTTATTTATGATGGCAGTGCGTTGAAATGTGAGCAGATGTGACTGGCAAGCGCATTTTGTGACGATTTGTTAATTTGCGCCACGGGAATGAATGAGGCGTTAGAATCTACACAGTTTGACAAGTTTCTCAAGCGAAAGGGGCGGCAAAACTGCTCCCTTCGCTGGCTGTCAGCCACATTAACTACCTAGGAGTACCCCCATGACCGTGATGAAATCCGTCCTTGTTGCCGCCGCAGCCACCGTTGCCCTGAGCGCACAAGCTCAATCCCTGCCGACTTCCGGCACCCTGGTGGTCGTTCCCGCGTTTGGCGAAGTCAAGCATGTCAATGACCAGGTGGTCGCTACCCTGGCCGTCGAAGAACAGGACAAGGACAAAGCCGCGGCCGCGTCGCGTGTCAACCAGAAGATGAACAAGGGCATCGCCATCGTCAAGCAGGCCGACCCGTCGGCGGCATTGAAATCGTATGGCTACTACACCTATCCCGTATATCCGGAAGAGCGCCCATTGCCGGCTGGCGCCGTTGCCAAGCCGCGCCTGCCAACGGCCTGGCGCGTGGGCCAGTACCTGGAAGTGACGACGGCCAACTTGGCGTCCCTGCCCAAAACCGTGTCGGCGGCGCAAGGCGTGCTGACCCTGAATGGCTTGAATTTCGGTCTGAAGCCGGAAACCATCCGTTTGCTGGACGACCAGCGCATCGCCGCCACCTATAAAAACCTGAATGAGCGCGTGGCCGCCATCGCCAAGGCCATGGGCCGCAACGTTTCCGACGCCGTGCTCGATACGGTGGACTTCGAAGGTTCGGGCAATTACGTCACGGAAAACCGCTCTGCCGCCGCACCGATGATGATGCGCAGCGCCAAGATGAGCGAAGACAGTGCCGTCGCCGAACCGAGCTTCGAGCCGGGCGAAACGACGCTCGACATGCGTGTCGTCGGCAAGGTCAAGTTCAAGTAAGCTTATCAACGGGAAATATTTCCGCGTTAGACTGTTTTAAAAATCATGGGGCTGTTGGCCCCATGGTCGTTTTTGCCCCCATATTTTCCAGGAGAACACCATGACCGTCATGAAATCACTGCTGGCTGCCGCCGCCGCTACCGTTGCCTTGGGCGCACAAGCCCAGGCCTTGCCCACCTCCGGCACCCTCGTGGTGGTGCCCGCCAACGGCGAAGTGGTGCATGCGAACGACCAGGTGACCGTCACCCTGGCCGTCGAAGAGCAGGACAAGGACAAGGCCGCCGCCGCCTCGCGCGTGAACCAGAAGATGAACCAGGGCGCGGCCATCGTCAAGAAAGCCGATCCGCAAGCCGTGCTGAAAACCCAGGGCTATTACACGTATGCCGTGTATCCTGAAACGGCGCCATTGCCGCCTGGTGTCGCCGCCAAACCCAGAGTGCCGACCGGCTGGCGAGTGGGCCAGTATCTGCAGGTAACGACGACGAATCTGGCCGCCTTGCCGAAAACCGTGTCGGCTGCGCAAGGCGTGCTGACCCTGAACCGCCTGAACTTCGGCTTGGCGCCCGCCACCATCCGCAAGCTCGACGACCAGCGCATCGCCGCCGCCTACAAGAACCTCAACGAGCGCGTGGCCGCCATCGCCGGCGCCATGGGCCGCACTGTCAATGACGCCGTGATCGACACCATCGATTTCGAAGGCTCGGGCAACTATGCGCAGCGCGCCAACGTGGCCGGCGCGCGCGCCAGCATGAGCGCCGACTCCATGGGCTATGGCGGCAACCAGGTGGCCGAACCGAGCTTCGAACCAGGCGAAACGACCCTGAACATGGGTCTGGTAGCCAAGGTCAAGTTCAAATAAGGCTTGAGCAGGGATCAATATTGTCAGCTTGACGCCGCCGCGCTTTTCTTTGGCGGTGGCTCCTCTATAATGACAACATCGGCGGGCGCATGCCGTGACAGTCATGCGCCTGCCATCTGGCACCGATTCCCCCGCAGTACACAAGATATGGAACAACATGGCAAACTTCCCCCGTCGTAGAGGCAAGAACGGCACCCCCGCAGTCTCCAAAGCGTCCCGCTTCAGCAAATTCGCGCGCCAGCCGGTGACCGATGGCACTGGCAAGAAAACCTTGCGCCGCCGCGGCATCTACCTGTTGCCGAACGCCTTCACGACGGCAGCCCTGTTTTGCGGTTTCTACGCCATCGTCATGGCCATGAACCAGAAATTCGAGCACGCGGCCTGGGCCATCTTCATCGCCATGATCCTCGACGGCCTCGATGGCCGCATCGCCCGCCTGACAAATACGCAGAGCGAATTCGGCGCCCAGTACGACAGCCTGTCGGACATGGTGTCGTTTGGCGCCGCGCCGGCGCTGGTGATCTACGAATGGTCGCTGCGCGGCATGGGCAAGCTGGGCTGGCTGGCCGCCTTCGTGTATTGCGCTGGCGCCGCCTTGCGCCTGGCCCGCTTCAACACGAATATCGCCGTGGTCGACAAGCGCTTCTTCCAGGGCTTGCCCAGCCCGGCGGCGGCGGCCATGGTGGCCGGCTTCATCCTGCTGATGAACGACCTGGAATTTGCCGGTAACCAGCTGGCCTGGGTATCGTGGACGATCGCCCTGTTTTCCGGCCTGACCATGGTCACCAACGTGCCGTTCTACAGTTTCAAGGATGTGAATTTCCGCAAGTCCGTGCCTTTTATCGTGGTATTCCTGCTGGCATTGTTCTTCGCGCTCATTTCCATCGATCCGCCGAAGGTGCTGTTCCCGATTTTTGTCGTGTATGGCCTGTCCGGCTACGCCGTGTTTTTCTGGCGCATGGCGAAGGGCAAGCCCGTCAGCATCATCCAGACCGACCCCGAGCATTAATGCGGTGAGTCGGTAGCGTCGCCAGTCTTCAGCCAGCCAGGAGCAGCCATGACCACCAGCAACCGACTCATCATTTTTGACACCACCCTGCGCGACGGCGAGCAATCGCCGGGCGCCTCCATGACGCGCGAGGAAAAGCTGCGCATCGCCAAGCAGCTCGAGCGCATGAAGGTCGACGTGATCGAGGCGGGCTTCGCCGCCGCCTCGCAGGGCGACTTCGAATCGATACGGGCCATTGCCGGCGCCGTGCGCGAGTCCACCATCTGCTCGCTGTCGCGCGCCAACGACCGCGACATCGCCCGCGCCGCCGAGGCGCTGGCGCCTGCCGAGCGCAAGCGCATCCATACTTTTATCGCCACGTCGCCGCTGCACATGCAGATGAAGTTGCGCATGACGCCAGAGCAAGTGCTGACGCAGGCGCAAAACGCCGTGCGCTTTGCGCGCCAGTTCACGGACGACATCGAATTCAGCCCCGAAGACGGCAGCCGCTCCGACGAGGATTTTTTGTGCCGCGTACTCGAGGGCGTGATCGCCGAGGGCGCCACCACCATCAATTTCCCCGACACGGTCGGCTACGCCGTGCCCGAAATCTTCGGCGCGACCATCAAGCGCTTGCGCGAACGCATCCCGAACTCCGATAAAGCCATCTGGTCCGTCCATTGCCATAACGACCTGGGCCTGGCTGTCGCCAATTCGCTGGCCGGCGTCATGATAGGTGGCGCGCGGCAGATCGAATGCACGGTCAATGGCTTGGGCGAGCGGGCCGGCAACACGGCGCTGGAAGAAGTGGTGATGGCGCTGCGCACGCGCGCCGCCTACTACAATCTGACGGTGGGCATCGACACGACGCAGATCGTGGCGGCGTCCAAAATGGTGTCGCAGGTCACGGGCTTTGCCGTGCAGCCGAATAAGGCCGTCGTCGGCGCGAACGCTTTTGCGCACGCGTCCGGCATCCACCAGGACGGCATCTTGAAAGCGCGCGAGACGTATGAAATCATGCGCGCCGAAGACGTGGGCTGGACGGCCAACAAGATCGTGTTGGGAAAACTGTCGGGGCGCAATGCCTTCAAGCAGCGGCTGCAGGAGCTGGGTATTTCTCTGGAATCCGAGGCGGAAGTCAACGCGGCCTTCCTGCGCTTCAAGGAACTGGCGGACCGGAAATCCGAGATTTTCGATGAAGACATCATGGCCCTCGTCAGCGAGGAGCAGCAGGCGCAGGAGAGTGAGCACTACCGTTTCATTTCTCTGATGCAGCAGTCGACGACGGGCGCCGTGCCCCATGCGCGCGTGGAATTCCTTGTCGGCGGCGAACAGCGCAGCTGCGAAGGGCAGGGCGACGGCCCCGTCGACGCCACCGTCAACGCCATCGAAAGCGCGGTCGCCAGCGGCGCCGAGCTGGTCTTGTTCTCCGTCAATGCCATCAGCACGGGCACGCAGTCGCAGGGTGAAGTGACGATGCGATTGTCGCGCGACGCACGCATCGTCAATGGCGTGGGCGCCGACCCGGATATCATCGTCGCGTCGGCCAAGGCGTATTTGTCGGCCTTGAACAAATTACACGCCAAGGATGAGCGCATCGACCCGCAGCCGTGAGGGGGCGCTAACTACCAGAAAAACCGCCGCTCTTCCTTGTCCGGATCGGGCCCGTTCATCATCATGCGCACGATGCCGTCGTGGTCGAAGTGCACATGCATCATGGAATCCCATACGCCCGATTCCTTGTAGCGGTACGACCAGACGTAGAGCTTGGGCAGCGGCAGGTAGGATTTTTCCGTCGGGCGGCCCAGGGTGTGCAGCACGTCTTGCTGGGTCGACACGCCGACCTTGATGCGGGCAAAGCCTGGTGTGTCGAGCACTTGCTCGTAGGAAATCAACCTGTCGTCGGGGCCGAAACGGGCCATATACGTGTACTGGCCGTACGGTCCCGTCGCGTATTCGAGTTCGGGACCCGTGGGTAGCTGGTAGATATTCGTGGGACGGCCCAGGCGCGCTTCCACGGCGGCGCGCGGCTCGCCCGGCTGTGGCGGCGGGACGTTCCAGCTGGCGCAGCCGGCCAGCGCGGCAAACAGCAGCGGTGTTGCTAATTTGAGCAGTTTTTTCATGTTTGACCTCCTGAAATGCAGGAAAATCCTATCATGCGCCGAGAAAAGGCCGCACGGCAGGATACAGGCGGGCATTTTTCCGATATACTTGCGCGTCTGGTTGGAAGCATAGGCCAGTATTTTAATAATCGTAGTTCACGGTGGATAGGGTTCAGACTCTGTGCACCGCATGTGAAAGGTTTATCATGACAGTAGAAAACATCAACAAAGCCGCTATCATCGCGGACAACGCACGTGGTCAAAACGACACCGGCTCCCCTGAAGTGCAAGTTGCACTGCTGACAGCTCGCATCAACGAACTGAACGGCCACTTCAAAGCCCACTCGAAAGATCACCACTCCCGCCGCGGCCTGATCATGATGGTCAACCGTCGTAAGAGCCTGTTGTCCTACCTGAAGGCTAAAGACGCTACCCGTTATCGCGACCTGATCGCTAAACTTGGTCTGCGCAAGTAATTTTTGCCGTACAAGGTTTATACAGAAATGCCTGCGCCAGTTCGCTGACGCGGGCATTTTGTCATTTGAATTCCGGATTTTT
The DNA here is from genome assembly GCF_001445815.1 of Janthinobacterium sp. Ant5-2-1. Taxonomy (NCBI): domain Bacteria; kingdom Pseudomonadati; phylum Pseudomonadota; class Betaproteobacteria; order Burkholderiales; family Oxalobacteraceae; genus Janthinobacterium; species Janthinobacterium sp. Ant5-2-1. The sequence goes on from NZ_LNCE01000178.1 coordinate 112,276, forward strand.
GTCGAGAAGTACAGTATTCTCTACCGATATCATGTTTTAAAAGTAAAGTAGTAAAGGCGGCAACAGTGTTTCCGTCGCCTGTGGTGAGGTGAACGACAGCCCCTGAAAATCTGTCGGCAATTAGAAAAGGGATACCCCATGTTTAACAAAGTTACGAAAACCTTCCAGTACGGTCAACATCAAGTGACCCTGGAAACCGGCGAAATCGCACGTCAGGCATCCGGCGCAGTGCTGGTGTCGATCGAAGATACCGTCGTTCTGGCAACGGTGGTGGCACGCAAAGATGCCAAGCCAGGCCAGGATTTCTTCCCTTTGACGGTTGATTATGTCGAGAAAACCTATGCTGCCGGTAAAATCCCGGGCGGTTTTTTCAAGCGCGAAGGCCGTCCTTCCGAAAAAGAAACACTGACCTCCCGCCTGATCGACCGTCCTATCCGTCCGCTGTTCCCGGAAGGTTACTTGAATGAAGTGCAAGTCATCATTCACGTGCTGTCGGTCAACCCTGAAATCGATCCGGACATCGCCGCCATGATCGGCGCATCGGCCGCCCTGTGCGTATCGGGCGTGCCTTTCAATGGTCCTATCGGCGCCGCGCGCGTCGGTTACGCCAATGGCCAGTACATCCTGAACCCGACCGTCCAGCAACTGAAAACGTCGGAAATGGACCTGGTTGTCGCCGGTACCGAAACGGCCGTGCTGATGGTCGAATCGGAAGCGAAACAGCTGTCCGAAGAAATCATGCTGGGCGCCGTGGTCTTCGGCCATGACCAGATGAAAGTCGTCATCGACGCGATTCACGACCTGGTGCGTGACGGCGGCAAGCCGGAAGTCGAATGGGCGCCTGCGCCGAAAAACGAAGCACTGATCGCCCGCGTCGCGCATTTCGCCAACGCCAAGATCAATGACGCGTATCAAACCAAGGACAAGCAAGAGCGTACGGCCAAGCTGAAAGCAGCGACGTCGGAAGTGATCGCCGACCTGTCGGCTGAAGTGGCTGCCAACGGCGGCGCGGCTATCGACAGCGCTGAAGTGAACAACATCCTGTTCGACATCGAAGCGAAAATCGTGCGTACGCAAATCCTCGACGGCGAGCCACGCATCGACGGCCGCGACACGCGCACCGTGCGTCCGATCTCGATCCGCACCAGCGTGCTGCCACGCACCCACGGTTCGGCCCTGTTCACGCGCGGCGAAACGCAGGCGCTGGTCGTGGCAACGTTGGGCACCGCCCGCGACAGTCAGAAGATCGATGCGCTGATGGGTGAGTTCACCGATTCGTTCATGCTGCATTACAACATGCCTCCGTTCGCCACCGGCGAAACGGGCCGTGTCGGTACGCCGAAACGCCGCGAAATCGGCCACGGCCGCCTGGCCAAGCGTGCGCTGATCGCCGCCCTGCCAGCAGCTGAAGAGTTCAGCTACTCGGTGCGTCTGGTATCGGAAATCACGGAATCGAACGGTTCCTCGTCGATGGCATCGGTGTGCGGCGGCTGCCTGGCGCTGATGGACGCCGGCGTGCCGATGAAAGAGCACGTGGCCGGTATCGCCATGGGCCTGATCAAGGAAGGCGGCAAGTTTGCCGTGCTGTCCGACATCCTGGGCGACGAAGATCACCTGGGCGACATGGACTTCAAGGTAGCCGGTACCCGCAACGGTATCACGGCGCTGCAGATGGACATCAAGATCATGGGCATCACCAAGGAAATCATGCAAGTGGCGCTGGCGCAAGCCAAGGAAGGCCGTGAGCACATCCTGGGCGAAATGCAAAAAGCCATGCCGCACGTCAAAACCGAACTGTCCGATTTCGCACCGCGTCTGATCACCATCAAGATCAACCCGGAAAAAATCCGTGACGTGATCGGCAAGGGCGGCGCCGTGATTCGCGCGCTGACCGAAGAGACGGGCACCCAGATCGACATCAGCGACGAAGGCGTGGTCACCATCGCTTCCGTCGACGCTGCTGCCGGCCAGGAAGCCAAGCGCCGCATCGAAGAACTGACCGCTTCCGTCGAAGTGGGCAAGATCTACGAAGGCACCGTGCTGAAACTGCTGGACTTCGGCGCCATCGTGCAAGTCATGCCAGGCAAGGACGGCTTGCTGCACATCTCGCAGATCGCCAACGAGCGCGTCAACGCCGTGGCCGACTACCTGAAAGAAGGCCAGCTGGTGCGTGTAAAAGTTCTGGAAACGGACGACCGCGGCCGTCTGAAACTGTCGATGAAAGCTGCTGAAGGCAACGAAGCGCCAGCCGCTTAAGTTTGCCTGAGTGCGGCCTCGGCCGCATGATCAAAACCGCCAGCGCGCAAGCCCTGGCGGTTTTTTTTGCGCCGCGTTTGCGCTGCATCGAAAGTGTGTGTCGACGTGTGCATCGGCCTTGATACAGCGCGTATCGGCCGCTGCCGCTCCTTGTAGATTCGGAAAGGGAATCTTCCCCTGAACGAGTCTTTCAAGGAGATGCAGCATGCGCACATTCCGCGGGCTGGCCGCCGCCTTTCTGCTTGCCGTTTCGCCCTGCACCTGGGCACAGGCTGACGACGCACCGACGCCGGTGCCGCTGCCCATCCCCATCGCCGCTGCGTCCGCGGCCATGCCGGTGCAAGACCTCGACGCCTTGCGCGCCGTGCATGCGCGCGAAATCAATGACCTCAGCACTTTCAAGACGGCGGGCGCGCAGCGCGCAGCCATCGATCCCTATCTCGATAGTGGGCCAGGACAGCAATTCCTGCGCGAACTGCGCGCCGCCGATCCCGCCGCGCCGGCCGAGACGATTTATGCGCGCGCGATCGAGCAGCTGGCTTCCGGCAGCACCTTGCCCGACCTGCAGGCCATGTCGGCCGCGCTGGTAAAAATCGTGCCGCATGGCCAGCATGTGTCGCCGTATTCGCCATACTTCACCACCAGCGCGCAATTGCAGCTGGCATCCGGCCGCTGCGCCACCCTGGCCGACTGTTTCGGCTTGCCCATGAAGAGCGAGGCGCCGCTGTATGATGTGTATCAGATCATGCCCAAGGGCGCCGTCAACGTGTTCGTCAGCCAGGTGGCGCCGACGGAAGAGCTGGGCGGGCTGGTGCGGCGCAAGGGTGGGGCGCAACAATATCTATTACCCAACCGCAGCCTGTGGTCGGCCCCCGTGCTGATCGGCACGATCAAGAATTGAGGAGCGATGATGGATCAACAGAGCCTGCAAGCCCGTGCCGCCGAACTGGAACAAGTGCTGACCCGCCTGGCGTCAGCCGACGGCGAGGTGGCCGACCTGCGCAGCGCGCTCGAGCCGCTGCTGGCCCTGGCGGGCAGTGGGGGCTTGAGCGCACCGCTGCCGTGGGGCGATATCCCAGGCGGACGCTACTTCAACGAAGGCGGTCTGCGCCGCTATGCCGAGCTGGAGCAGGCATTTGCCCGCTTCCGCATCGAGGCCACGGGCGGCGACTCGCCGGCCCTGCGCAAGCTGCGCGGCGAGATATGATTAATATATGGTATCAATTGTTGTTTATGGGTAATTGACTGTCGGTATTGCTTGACGACAAAATCTTATTCCCCGACCATGGTGCATCCCTCCCGATTTCCTCTTTTTTATTGGATACACCATGTTGTCCTCCCTTAAGGCGCGGCTGATCGCCATCGCCGTTTCCATCGTCGTGCTGGCCATGCTGGCCGTCGCCATCGCCAATTTCTTCACGACACGGTCCAGCACACTGGCCGCGCTCGACACGCAGATGCTGCAGTTGTCGCACAGCCACGCGCAAGCCATCGCCGAATGGCTGCGTTCCAAGCAGGCCGTCGTGGGCTCGCTCAAGCAGGGCGCCACGGCGGCCGATCCGCTGCCGGCCCTCAAGGCGGCCGAACAGGCGGGCACGTTCGACATGGCGTATATCGGCTTTGCCGACAAACACGCCGTGTTTTCGCAGGAGCGCAAGCGCGCCGCCGACTACGATCCCACGGCGCGGCCCTGGTACAAGCTGGCGTCCGAAGTGGGCGGCCCCATCATCACGGCGCCATACATCGGCGCCAGCACGGGCAAGCTGGTGGTGACGTTTGCCGAGCCGCTGGGCGGCAAGGGCAGCGTGACGGGCGTGATGGCGGCCGACGTGATGATGGATGCGGTGGTGCAAAACGTCGCCTCGATCAAGCCGACGGCGTCCAGCTATGCTTTCCTCGTCGATGGTGGCGGCAAGATCATCGCTCACCCGGACGGCAAGCTGACCCTGAAGCCGCTGGCCGAACTGGACCCGGGCCTGAGCGCGCAGACGCTGGCCGATATCGAAAAGAGCGGCGATGGCGCCGCCATTCGCCTCGGCGACCGCAACGGCATCTTGCATGTAAGCAAAGTGCCGGGCAGCGACTGGCTGCTGGCTACCGTGCTCGACCGCGCAGAAGCGACGCAGGCATTGAGCTCCATGCTGCGCGCCTCGGCCTTGACGGCCTTGCTGGTGCTGGCCCTGGCCGCCACGGTATTGAGCGTACTGGTGGCGCGCGCCCTGCGCCGCCTGGGCCTGGTACGCGATGCGATGGAAGCGATCGCCACGGGCGACGGCGACCTGACCAGCCGCCTCGATGCGGAAGGCGCGGACGAGCTGGCGCAGATCGCCAAGGCATTCAACTTGTTCGTCGAAAAGATCGCCACCGTGCTGGTGCAGATCCGCAGCATCAGCACCCTGGTGCGCAGCGAATCGGCCGATATTGCCGCCGGTAATGCCGACCTGTCTTCGCGCACGGAAGCGCAGGCGGGCGCGCTGGAAGAAACAGCCAGTTCGATGGATGAGCTGACTTCGACCGTCAAGCAGAATGCGGAAAACGCACATGCAGCCAATGAGCTGGCCGTGTCCGCCTCGGAAGTGGCGGCCAAGGGCGGCCGCGTGGTGCAGCAAGTGGTGGGCACCATGGCCGGCATCCAGGAAAGCTCGCGCAAGATCGTCGACATCATCGGCGTGATCGACGGCATCGCTTTCCAGACGAATATCCTGGCCTTGAACGCGGCCGTCGAGGCGGCGCGCGCGGGCGAGCAGGGCAGGGGCTTTGCCGTGGTGGCGTCGGAAGTGCGCAATCTGGCGCAACGCTCCGCCGGCGCGGCGAAGGAAATCAAGGAATTGATCGGCGACTCGGTGGAGAAGGTCGATGCGGGCGGCCGCCTCGTCAATGAAGCAGGCCAGACCATGGATCAGGTGGTGGCGTCGGTGCAGCAATTGACGACCATCATGAGCGAGATCACGGTGGCCAGTCGCGAACAGAGTGCAGGCATCGGCGAGATCAATACGGCCGTCACGCACATGGATACCATGACGCAGCAAAACGCGGCCCTCGTCGAGCAAGCGGCCGCTGCCGCGGAAAGCTTGCAGGAGCAGGCCGTGGACCTGGCGCAAGCCGTCGGCATGTTCCGCCTGGGCGATGCTGGCCCTGCCGCGGCACACGCCCCCGTGACGCGCCTCAAGGCGAAGCCAGCCGCTTCGGCTTCCGCGCCGCGCGCGCCGGCCCGCGCGCTGTCGCCGGCCAAGCCCGTCAAGGCGGCCAAGTCCGGCGCCGACGAGTGGGAAGAGTTTTAAGAAGACGCGTAGCGATCTGCACGTTCATCCGCGTTTTTGTCAGGCCAGCCTGCCAAAAATGCAGTTCGTCGCAATCGGCGTGTCTGCCGGGGGCGGTATGGCTATAGTGACACCATACCGCAAGCCCACTGCCAGACACCCGAGGAGAACAACATGAACGTCGCTAAAAACATGGAAGTCATTGCCGTTGCCGCCGCCATCCTGTTCGGCGCCAGCTGCTACGCCATCGCCCCGGCCGCCCCGGCCCTGCAAGTGGCCAGTTCCACGGCCACCCTGGCCGCACCAGCGGACAAGGCTGCCATGCAAGTGGTGGTCGTCAAGGCCAAGCGCCTGAGCACCGCCGAAAAGGCCCGTTTTGCCTGATTGATTGTCAGCCCGATTGTCAGCCGTTTTCGGCGCTGCTACAGTGTTGGTCAATGGCAATGCGCGCAAGCCCCACGAGGGTGCCGCGACACATAAAAACAAGATACCGAGGATGCACTACATGAAAAAGATACTGCAATTGGCGCTGCTGTTCCTGGCGACATTGGGCCTGGTGCGCGGCGTGGCCGCCGAGACCCGCTTGCTGGAAATGCGCAACGTCGACGCCCGCGTCGTGCGCGTCAAGCTCGATGGCGTGATGGAAGTGCGTATTCGCCAGGGCAACGTGGCTTCGCTGAGCATCACGGCCGACAAGCGCTACATCGCCGACGTCAGCACGGCGCAAAGCGGCGACACCCTGCACATCGAAACGGAAGTGCGCGGCTTCAAGCTCGGCCCTTCGTCGATCCGCGCCGACCTGGTCCTGCCGAACTTGCGCGAACTGAGCTCGGAAGGCTTTGGCAGCACGGACATCACGGGCTTCAAGGGCGAGGAACTGACCCTGTCGCTGGAAGGGGCGGGCAGCATCAAACTGGTGGGCGACTACCGCAAGCTCAATGCCAGCTTGGGCGGCGTGGGCAGCATGCAGATCTGGATAGGCAACAATGAGCGGGCGGAACTGGACTTGCAGGGCGCCGGTTCCGTGGTGCTGGGCGGACGCGGGCGCATCCTGAAAGCGAGCCTGGGCGGCCTGGGCAGCCTGAATGCGCAGCAGTTCGAAGTCGATGCCGTCAACCTGGAATTGAGCGGCCTGGGCAATGCTACGGTGAATGCCCATACGAATGCCAAGCTGAACCTGAGCGGACTCGGTTCGGTGGTGGTGTACGGCAAACCGGCCAACCGCGATGTCAGCGTCGAGGGCCTGGGTAAAGTCAGCTGGAAGTAAACGCATCCTGCCGCAGGCTTTATTGGCAGAACAAGAATAAGTAGTCAGACCACATCCCATTCCGATGAAAAAACTGATCATTACATTACTCATGCTGTTGACGATACAGCTACCCGCGCGGGCTGGCTTCGTCGAAGGCGCCAGCGCCTACAACAACAAGAATTACGCGCTGGCCTACAAGGAAATCCTGCCACTGGCCAAGACCGGCAACGCCGATGCCCAGCACTTGCTGGGCTTGATGTATTACATGGGACGCGGCTTGCCGCAGGATTACAAGCAAGCCATGTTCTGGCACCGCAAGGCGGCCGACCAGGGCAAGGCCGACGCCCAGTATGTGGTGGGCGCCATGTATTACACGGGCAACGCCGTGCTGCAGGACCACAAGCAGGCCGTGGGCTGGTTCCGCAAGGCGGCCGAGCAGAACCACGCCGAGGCGCAGCAGGTGCTGGGCCTGATGTACCGCTATCACATGGGCGGCGTGCAGCAGGATAACGTCATCGCCTACATGCTGTGGAACCTGGCGGCCGCGAACGGCAACGCGAATGCGGCCGACCAGCGCGCCGCCGTGGTGCGCAAGATGACGCATGAGCAAGTCGAGGAAGGACAGGCCCTGTCGGCGAAATGGAAGCCGGGCACGCCGCTGCCGCGCCAGTCGAAGACGGGCGGCGCCTAGGCCGGGAGGCTCCCTGCAAGGGTGGGCGGCTTGGCGTACAATCGCCGTTTTCCCTTGAAAGAGTCCCGCCATGCGTGCAGTTGCCATCAGCCAGCCAGGTCCTGCCGACGTTTTACAGATCGCCGAACGTCCCGTCCCCGCCTTCAAAGCCGGTGAGCTGCTGATCAAGGTGCACGCGGCCGGCATCAACCGTCCCGACGTGCTGCAGCGCCTGGGCAAGTACGCGCCGCCAGCCGGCGCGTCCGATTTGCCGGGCCTGGAAGTGGCGGGCGAAGTCGTCGATGGCGATTTCACCAACACCGCATTCAAGAAAGGCGACCTGGTCTGCGCGCTGGTGCAGGGCGGCGGCTATGCCGAATACTGCGCGGCGCCCTTCGGCCAGTGTCTGCCCTTGCCGAAGGGCTTGACGGCGCTGGAAGGCGCGTCCCTGCCGGAAAACTTCTTTACCGTCTGGAGCAATGTCTTCGACCGCTGTGCGCTGGCCGATGGTGAAACGTTACTGGTGCAGGGCGGCACGTCCGGCATCGGCGTGACGGCCATTCAATTGGCCGCCGCGCTCGGTCACCGCGTGTTCGCCACGGCCGGCAGCGACGAAAAGGCGCGCGCCTGCGAAGCGCTGGGCGCCGAACGTGGCATCAATTACCGCACGGAAGATTTCGTTGCCGTCGTCAAGGAACTGACCGGCGGCAAGGGCGTCGACGTCATCCTGGACATGGTGGGCGGCGACTACTTGCCGCGCGAAATCGATTGCCTGGCCGACGATGGCCGCATCGGCCTGATCGCCGTGCAGGGTGGCACCAGGGCGGAACTGGACCTGGGTAGCTTGCTGCGCCGTCGCCTGACGGTGACGGGTTCCACCTTGCGTCCCCGTTCGGTCGCCTTCAAGGCGGCCATCGCGAATCATCTGCGCACGACCGTCTGGCCGCTGATCGAGGCGGGCAAGATCAAGCCCGTGATCTATAAAACCTTCCCATTGGAAAAGGCCAACGAGGCGCATGCCTTGATGGAGGCGAGCACGCACGTGGGCAAGATCATGTTGCAAGTTGTTTGAAACGGGGCACTGCCTGTTTGACCGGCATCGGTGCCGGAGTTAGAATGACGGGTTATTAGAATTTAGGCTACTATGCGTCGCAAACTCGTCGTCGGAAATTGGAAAATGAACGGCAGTCGCACCTCGAACGCGGTGTTATTGTCTGAAATAGTTGCTGGCCTGGCTGCCTCTGGCGCCGCCAGCGCCGCCAGCGCCGTCTGTGTGCCTGCGCCGTATCTGGCGCAGTGCCAGGCGCAATTGGCAGGCACGGCTCTTGGCTGGGGTGCGCAGGATGTGTCCGCGCATGCCAGCGGCGCCTACACGGGAGAAATCTCGACCGCCATGCTGCAGGATTTCGGCTGCGGCTATGTGGTGATCGGGCATTCCGAACGCCGCGCCTACCATGGCGAGAGCGATGCGCAAGTGGCGGCCAAGACGGTTGCCGCGCTGGCGGCGGGCATCACGCCTATCGTCTGCATCGGCGAGACGCTGGCGCAGCGCGAAGCGGGTCAGACCGATACGGTCGTGGCGCAGCAGCTGGGCGCCGTGCTGGCGGCGATTTCCGCCGACGACGTGGCGAAACTGGTGCTGGCCTATGAGCCGGTCTGGGCTATCGGCACGGGCAAGACGGCCACGCCGCAAATGGCGCAGGACGTGCATCAGGTATTGCGCGGCCAGCTGGCGGCAAAGAATGCGGTAGCAGCGACCGGCGTGCAAATCCTGTACGGCGGCAGCATGAAGCCGGAGAACGCAAAAGAATTGATGGCGATGCCGGATATCGATGGCGGTCTGATCGGTGGGGCAGCATTGAAGGCGGCGGATTTCCTGGCAATTATTCACGCCGCTGATTGAATTAATTTAAACTAAGAATGGAATTGCAATGAACATGATGTTCAATCTGGTAGTGGTAGTACAGGTTATTTCGGCATTGTCGATTATCGCGCTGGTGTTGTTGCAGCACGGTAAGGGCGCCGACATGGGCGCCGCCTTCGGTTCGGGCGCCTCGGGCAGCCTGTTCGGTGCGACGGGTTCGTCGAACTTCATGTCGAAATCGACGGGCGTTGCCGCCGCGATCTTCTTCGGCGCCACCCTGGCCCTGTCGCTGATGGCCAATCAGCGCGCCACGACGGTCGGCGGCGGCGTGATGGATAAAGTCGTCAAGCCAGTGCCGGTCACCGGTGCGGGCGCGATCCCGACGACGGTGCCTGCGGCAGCTCCGGCTGCCAGCGCTCCGGCAGCGGCGGCACCGGTTGCCAGCACCCCGGCCGGCGCGATTCCAAAGTAATTTTGTAGGAACTCGATACCTCATCGAGAGTAATTCTCATTACGGGCAGATTATTGCTCAATGTTTCAGCAGTGCGGCAGGAAAAAATCGTGACGCGCTGGAAGATGTAAAAATTTATCGTTTTTATCTGTGTTTTGATGCATTTGTGCATTAACTTTAGCGGCAAAGCAGAGTAGAATACGGGCCTTACCGCCGACGTGGTGAAATTGGTAGACACGCTATCTTGAGGGGGTAGTGGCGAAAGCTGTACGAGTTCGAGTCTCGTCGTCGGCACCAGAAATCAGAAGCCAGCAACGGCGCACGAGCCATGGCTCGTACAAAGTTGCTGGCTTTTTTTACGAGGATGTGTCGTTCGATCCTGGTCTTAGCTTTGATTGGGGTCGTGCGTTAGATACGCTGCAAATGATCGCAGCGTCCTCATTTAACCGATCGTTCAATATAAGCTCATCAATCGTGAACCTCGAAAATTACTTCCCCGTCCTGCTGTTTATTATTATCGGCCTTGGTGTCGGTATCGCTCCCCAGCTCCTGGGGCGCCTGTTAGGTCCTAACAAGCCTGACGCAGCAAAACTCTCCCCGTACGAATGTGGCTTTGAAGCATTCGAAGACGCGCGCATGAAATTTGATGTGCGCTACTATCTGGTCGCAATCCTGTTTATTTTGTTCGATCTGGAAACGGCATTCTTTTTCCCATGGGGCGTTGCAATGCGCGACCTGGGCTGGGCCGGTTTCGTCACGATGATGGTGTTCATCGCTGAATTCGTGGTCGGATTTTGGTACATTTGGAAGAAAGGTGCCCTTGACTGGGAATAAGCCATGGCTATTGAAGGCGTATTAAGCGAAGGTTTCATCACCACCTCGGCCGACAAGCTGATCAACTGGGCGCGCACCGGGTCTATGTTCCCGATGACGTTCGGTCTGGCCTGCTGTGCGGTCGAAATGATGCATGTGGGCGCAGCCCGCTACGATATGGACCGTTTCGGCGTCGTGTTTCGTCCGTCGCCGCGTCAGTCCGACGTCATGATCGTTGCCGGCACCCTGTGCAACAAGATGGCGCCGGCCTTGCGCAAGGTCTACGACCAGATGGCAGAGCCACGCTGGGTCATCTCGATGGGTTCCTGCGCCAATGGCGGCGGGTACTACCATTACTCCTATTCTGTGGTGCGCGGTTGCGACCGCATCGTGCCCGTCGACGTGTATGTGCCTGGCTGTCCTCCGACCGCTGAAGCCTTGCTGTACGGCATCATGCAGTTGCAGAACAAGATCAAGCGTACCAGCACGATCGCACGCTAACCGGGCCGCTTCAGATTATGACAACACATTT